>JAUWYT010000122.1 GCA_030615705.1 Chloroflexota bacterium | reverse complement strand
TCTGCTACGCTGCCATCATACCGCGTTTTCCTCCCCCTGACGATGAAAAGTGAGGAGTAAACCATGCTCGAAGACCTCGTTCGTAAGAACCGCAGTTACTGCCGTTTTCACCAGGATGTCTCGGTGGACCTTGAGACGCTGCGGGGGCTGGTTAATCTGGCACGGTGATTGACGCGGATGGCGGGATGGTCGTGGGCGCCACCGTCACCATCAGCGGCACCAACACCTTGAGCGAGGTTATCAGCGGCGAAGGCGGGCTCTGGTTGGCGACGTTGTCGGAGGACGAATACGCCTTTTACGCCAGCGCGTCCGGCTACGGCACGTGGCCAGCACCCCGCCACGTGACTGTTGGCGACTCGACCCACATCACCCTCACGCTGGCCCCGCCAGTCAACGCCATGGCCGCCGGCGACTTTGAGGCCCCGGATGTCTGGGATGCCTGGGCGCGGCCCAACGGCGAGGTTTCGCTCTCGGCGGAGGCTTTCGATGGGCAGGCAGCAGCGCTTCTGGGAAGCGGAGCCGGGCGGCCAGTAGTATGTCTCCAGAATGGTCAGCCCGGCGAACTGTGGACTTTGAAGCAGACAGTGAGCGTGCCGCAAGGCCGTTGGCCAACCCTGTCATTCTTGTCTGCCACCTCTACCACGCAAACGGATTTTGACTACGCCTGGCTGGAGGTGGTCATTCTGGACGACGGCCAGCCGAACTATCTCGTGCCCTGGGGTGAGATGTGGCGAGCCTCCGATTGGGTTCTCAGCTCGTTGGATCTATCGGCGTGGCAGGGACAGACGGTGGATGTGCTCTTCCAGGTTGTTCACTGCTCAAACCAATCCTTCACGGCCACCCTGGATCGGGTGAGCGTGGGCTCTGCTACGCTGCCATCATACCGCGTTTTCCTCCCCCTGACGATGAAAAGTGAGGAGTAAACCATGCTCGAAGACCTCGTTCGTAAGAACCGCAGTTACCGCCGTTTTCACCAGGATGTCCCGGTGGACCTTGAGACGCTGCGGGGCTTGGTTAATCTGGCGCGGCTCTCGGCCTCAGGATCGAACCTGCAGCTGCTCAAGTACATCCTCAGTTGCGAGCCGGGGACGAACGCACGCATCTTCTCGCACACGCGCTGGGCTGGCTATCTGGAGGATTGGCCCGGCCCAGTGGAGGGTGAACGACCGGCGGCGTACATCGTCATCCTGGGCGACACGAAGATTCGCAAGTCCTTCGGCTGCGACCACGGCATCGCTGCCCAATCCATCATGCTCGGCGCGGCGGAGCGAGGTCTGGGCGGCTGCATGATCGGCTCCATTGACCGCGACGGGCTCCGGCAGGCGCTCGACATCCCGGAGCAGTACGAGATCCTGCTCGTGCTGGCGCTGGGCAAGCCCAAGGAGAGAGTGGTAATTGAAGAAGTGGGCCCTGACGGCGACATCCGGTACTACCGTGATGCCGAGGGCGTGCACCACGTCCCCAAGCGCTCGCTCGACGAACTGATCCTATGAGAATATGGTGGGTGAGGTGAGAAAGACTTCTCGGGTTTCTTTTCAGGAGAAGGACCAACCCCACCCTCTTCGCTTTCTGGCGGTGCAACGCCTCCAAACTCTCCCTGAGCGCCACAACCTGCTCCTTCCCGACCGGATAGTACCCTCATCGGCACCAGGAACACCGCCAGGGCCGCGACCGGCAGCAGGCCCATCCCCAGCCTGATCCCCAGCGCAACAGATGGAGGCTGGGTCGGCAACTCGGCCGCGTAGCCGCTCAGACCCAGCACCAGGCTGGTGGAGCCGCCGATCAGCACCATGACCAGCCGCTCTATGAAGGCGTTCACCCCGAAGTAACTCCCCTCCCGCCGCCGGCCGGTGCGCAATTCGTCCTCGTCTATCACGTCGCTGAGCACGATATCCCGCACCAGCGTGATGCCGGAGTTGGCCGCGCCGACGAAAAGCATCATGGCGAAAGCCTGCGGCAGGTTGGCGACGAACAGGACGGGGAGCATGAAGACGACGAAGAGCGCCACAGCCAGGGCCAGCGTGCGCTTCGAGCCCAGGCGCAGGGCGATCTTCCTCCAGAGTGGATAGAAGGCCATCGAGGTAACGAACATCCCGATGAATATCAGGCTCATCTGCTCCTCCTCGGCGCCGATGACGTACTTGGTGAAGAAGGGCACCATGGCCGAGAGCCAACTCCAGATGTAGCAGATCATCAGGTTGGCGCCCACGAAGGCCAGGAACGAGCGGTTGGTGAAGGTCTCTTTGAAGGAGGCGATGAAGGGCAGCGCCTCCTCCTCACTGAGCTTCTTCCGCTCCCGGCTCCCCAGCAGTGAGAAGCCGAAGGCACCGCCACCGACGAGCCCCAGGATCACCCCCGTGTCCATCCGCCCAGCTCGCCAAACCGCTCGGAGAGGGAGCCGACGATGACGGGCGTGATGGCCAGTCCGAGTGCAGTGCCGATCATGGCCGCGACCTGCCGGTAGATGGAGACCTCCGTCCTTTCTTCGAGGTCCTCAAAGGCCTCGGGGAAGAGGGCAGTGTACGTGACGCTGACGGCGGTGTACGCCAGGTCGAAGAGGGCGATGATGACGGCGAAGTACAAAGAAGAAGTCCAGGTGGGAGGGGTTGCTCAGGGGACGGCCTCCCAGCGGTGGTGACCAGACGGGGACGAAGAGCAGAAAGGTGAGTGGGGCTCCGAACACGATGTAGGGGATGCGCCGCCCCCAGCGGGTGCGGGTGCGATCCGAGAGCACGCCGATGAGGGGGTCATTGATGGCGTTCCACACGCCGTAAGAGATGGCGAAGGCCAGGCCTACCAGGCCAGGGTCGAGGCGCACCGTATCGGTGTAGAAGAAGACAAGGAACGTTTGCACTGTGTTGAAGAAGAGCGCCTGTCCCAGGTTGCCCACGCCGTAGGCGATCTTTGCGAATCTGCCTGTTCTGATACCTCCTGGATTGCTTCATACATAGCCACGATGTTCTCCGGCGGGACGTCCGCCTGAATGTTGTGGCTGGGGGCAAGGACGTAGCCACCTCCCTGGCCCAGGATGGCAACGATGCGCTTGACCTCTTCCCTGACCCTTTCCGGCGTAGCGAAGGGGAGGATCTGCTGCACGTCAATCCCCCCGTGGAAGACCAGCCGTTCGCCGAACTCCCGCTTCAGGGCGACCGGGTCCATCCCCCGGGCGGAGGTCTGGATCGGGTTCAGGATGTCCACCCCTACGTCAATCAGGTCCTGCACAAAAGGGAATACGCTACCACAGGTGTGGTGCATGATTTTCGCTTTGGTGTGCGAATGGATGAAGTCGTACAGTTCCTTGTGCCGGGGCTTGATCAGCCGACGGTAGAGCTTCGGCGAGATGAGGGGCCCAGTCTGCATCCCCAGGTCGTCCCCAAGGGCTACGATCTGGACATAGGGGCCCACTGCCTCCAAGTAGACGGCGTAGAATTCGATGTATAGCTCCAGCAAGCTGTCCAGGAGAGCCGTGGCAAAGGGTTCGTCGGTGACCAGGTCCATCATGAACTGCTCGAAGCCCCGCATCCAGAGGGCTTGCTCGAAGATGCCGCCGCCCAGGAAGTCGGCTACCAGTGCGTAGTCGGTCTCCTCGTAGAGACGCTGGGCCTCCTCGGCCAGGCCCGCCACCCGGCAGGGATCGTGCGGATCGGGCCAGGGCCTGCCCTGAGCGGAGCCGAAGGGATAGTGTCGCAGGTCTTCCACTTTGGCGTCCGCCAGCGGATGCTCCACGATCTCCCAGTACAGCTCGGTGCGCTGCCGCAGCATCCCCCACTCGTCGAAGTAGGTGTTCTGGCTGCCTGACGGTGAAGCGGCCGCCGCGGTGGAGGGCGGTCGCAGCGCCACGCGGCGGAAATCCACGCCGAACCGTTGCAGGATCTGCTCATCGGGGACGACGATGCCCTGGGTCACGTCATGTACGGGCTCGTCGGCCTCGATGCCCAACAGGGCCTTCAGGACGTTGTTAGCCCGTTGGTGGATGCTGGAGACCGCCGTTGAGCCCAGGTCCACAGGCACTCGGTCGGGCATCTCGTGACGAAGAACCGCCATCACCCGTTCTCGTGAGTTCATTTTCCCTTCCGTTCGGAGCCAAAGATCGCCCGGAAGACAAAAGGCGCGCCCAATGTGCCCCACAGCCCGATCAGCGCGTAGCGGGTGAAGCGGAACACGTGACCTGCTGGGAACAGACTGCTGAGGCCCATTTGCAGGCCGAAGAGCACCGCCAGCCCGATCAGGACCTTGAGCGCCTGCTTCCACAGCGGGACACGGACGGGGAAGCCGACGTAGCGCCGCTCCAGGGTGAAGCCGGTGACCATTCCCAGGGCGGCTCCTGTCTGCATGGAGGTCCTCGGGTAGACGGCGAACAAGGTGAGCGGCACGGCCACGCCGAGCGCCAGTTGCTCCCACAGCGGCAGCGAGAGGGAGCGGCGGTCCCAGATGCGGTAGGCGGTCAGCGCCAGCCAGACCAGGCCGACGCCAATGGCCATCCCGCCCACCACATCCACGGGCCAGTGCGCTCCGCGGTACATGCGCGACAGTCCAACCAGGAGGATCATCATCGCGGCGGCTACGACGAGCGCCTTCTTCCTGTAGTGGCCGGCCAGGTAGGACCACAGCACGGCCGCGTTCTGTGTGTGGCCGCTGGGGAAGGCGTAGCTCCCATCCGGGGGGATGGCCATGAAGAGCACCTGCCCGGCGGTGGGGCGAGGAGTGTGGAAGAGGTCTTTGAGAAAGGCGTTGAGGTAGCCGGAGAAGAGGAGGGGGAGGAGGAACCTCAGCCCCACCAGCGGGTCAACGCACCAGAAGAGGATGACCGCGAGAGCAGTGATGAAGTTGTCCTCCGCTGTAAGATTTACGGCGGTGAAGAAGGCGTCGAGCAGGGGCGAGTGGAAGGATTGCAGCCAGAGGATGAAATTGATCTGAGCCATTGTTGCCTCCCTTGCGATCTTCGAAATCTCTAAAGCCAAGTCGGGGTGCCTTAATTGTCTGCATGTGACTATTCACCCGATGGCCTGATGGCCTGGAGTTGCACTCGAGGCCCTATCCCGTGTGGGTGCGTGTTCGCGAGCGACAAGATGTTCCGTCGGAGTACAACTGCGACGGATCGAGGTGAATAGTTGCGTCTGCACCATCCCTTTGACCAGGTATTTCTGGGCGAGGAAGAAGACGAGGGTATGACATTCTAGCCCAGAATGGACTTTTTGTCGAGGAGTTGGTGGATAGGGAATTTGGCGGCAGCATCGTTACCACGCTCGATTCGAACAATCCATTTTCCGTTAGCCAATGAGGGTGGGCGTTGGCGTCACTGTTGGTGGAGGAGTAGGCGTGGTTGTGCTCGTTGGCGTGGGTGTGAGAGTGGGCGTCGCCGTGGGCGTGCCCGTCGGCGTCGAGGTGGGCGTGATCGTAGGTGTCGGCGTCTCCGTTGGAGTAGGAGTCACGGTCGGCGTGAGGGTGGGGGTGGGCGTGGGATTGGTCACCACGACCTGCACCCGGCCCTCGACGGTGTTGCCCTGGCGGTCGAAGGCCACGACCTTCAGGGTGTAGAGGCCGTTCGCCAGCCCGCGAGTGTCCCACTGGGTCAGGAGACCCTCCTCCACCTGCGCCAGGTGGGGACCGCTCACCCAACCCCAGCCGATGGGATCAGGCCCCACACCGTACTGGACGTCGTAATGGTCGAAGTCGGGCATCCGGACGCGGCCCATCACGGGCACAATGCCCTCCACCACTTGTGCCTTGGAGGGCTGGAAGATTGCCACCTCCGTCGGCCCGGTGTGCAGTGGACAGAGGCCCGCTGGCGGCTGCTCGATGCCCTGTTC
>JAUWYT010000219.1 GCA_030615705.1 Chloroflexota bacterium | reverse complement strand
CTTACCGATGGTGCATTGGATTTTCAAAGAACGCATCACCCAACGGGCCATCGTGGGGACGGTGGTGGCGATGGTGGGTGTGGCGATGATTTTTTGGACGTAACAATGAGCAAATCGTCAATGCTGCCGCAATGCCGAACGTTAAAACTGCTCTGGCGGGCGACCTTTTGGGTGTCCTTTCCCTTCGGCATCCTCTCCTTCGTGCTGCCCATCTACGGCAAGGAACTGGGCGCCACTGCGCTGGAGGTGGGCGGGTTCTTCTCAGCCACGTCCCTGGTGCCGGTGGTCGTGCGGCTGGCTGTACGAGAACCTGGGACACGCCCTTTTACCTCAACGCCGCCGTCCTGCTGGTGGGGGCATTGCTGGTGGCAGCGGTGCTGCGCGAACCACGACGGGGCGTGACCGTTTTGTTGGAGGCGTCTTCATGAACGCTCGCCAGCGACTGTTGACCGCGCTGGATGGCGGCGAACCGGACCGCGTCCCCTGCGCGCTGGGCTTTTACCACGTGGACCTCAAGCGCCTGGTCCCACCCGGCCAATACCGGCCCGGTCTGGTGGACGTAGACTTTGTGCAGTTCCCCCTCTCGCCGGAGGAGAAGGCCCTGTAACGTCTGGTCAGCCCTTATTCTCCGGACACGCGGCTGGGCAGCGCGGCTCAGGTGGCAACCTATGCCCGTTGGGGCTACCGCCCTCAAACCCCTGAGTACCGCAGCCCCCTGGCCCGCGCCCGCTCGCTGGACGACGTGCGCAGCTTTCCCTTTCCCGACGTCAGCCGGCCCTACCACATCGAGGCTCTGATCGGCCAGGTGCGGGCTCTGCACGCCCGCGGCCTGGCTGCTGGCGGCAACCTGCCCCACCTGGGCGGCGAATTGTTCGAGGCTGCCTGGCGGCTGCGCGGTCTGGAGAATTTCCTCATAGACCTGCTCGAGCGCCCCACCTGGGCGCACTTTCTCCTCGACCGGCTGGCCGACCTGGCCCGCCGCAACGCCGAAACGCTGGCCCGCGCTGGCGTGGACGTGCTGGCCCTCGACGATGACATGCGGATGCCGGGGACGATGATGATCAGCCCGGCCACCTGGCGCGAGTTCTTCAAGCCGCGCCTGACGACGATCATCCAGGCAGCCCGGGCCATCAAGCCCGACCTGCGCGTCCTCTACCACAGCGACGGCTACTTTGAGCCCATCGTTGGCGACTTGATGGAGATCGGCGTGAACGCCATCAACCCGCTGCAGCCGGATCACATGGACGCCGTCGCATCCGCCAACGGTTCGGCCGCCAGTTGGCGCTGTGGGGCACGGTGGGCTACCACACTACTTTCAGCTTTGCCACACCTGACGCCATCCCCAGGGAGGTCAAGCACCGCATCAAGACCCTGGGCCGCGCCGGGCTCATCCTCTGTCCCGTCTACGACATTGACGAGCCGGACATCCCGTGGGAGAACGTCGCCGCCTTCCTGGAAGCCGTCGAGGCGTACGGTTAGAACAGAGCAATATCTCTCACCACGGAGACACTGAGCGCACAGAGAAAAGCTTCAAAAACTCCGTGTCCTCTGTGTCTCCGTATTCTGGCCCGATTCATTCCCATCATCCGTACAGTCGCGCCCTTTGTGGCCAGCACTGGGAAGATGACCTATTGGCGTTTCATAAGCTATAACGTCATAGGCGGGTTGGTCTGGATCGCTATTTTCACTTTCAGAGGCTACTTCTTTGGCAACATTCCCTTGGTCAAACGTAATTTCACTATGGTCATCCTGGCGATTATTCTCATCTCGCTTCTACCCATAGTGATCGAGTTTGTGAACTATCGCCTCCGATCCTCACGGAGCCGTGAAACGTGATGCGTTTGTGGCTGGCGTTTTTTCGTTTCCAGTAGTATAATTAGAGTGTATCACATGGCCTTTCGGCCCCGCTGGAGGGGCGAGTTTGGAAGGGGGTGCGAGTATGTCAGGACATTCAAAATGGTCAACGATTAAGCGCAAGAAGGGGGCAACGGACGCCAAGCGAGGCAAGCTCTTCACCAAGCTGGGGCGCGAGATTGTGCTGGCGGCGCGGGAGGGCGGCGACCCCGCCGTTAACTTCAAGCTGCGCCTGGCCATAGACAAGGCCAAGGCAGCTAACATGCCCAAGGACAACATCGAGCGGGCTATCAGACGGGGCACCGGCGCCGAAAAGGGCGCAGAGCTCGAGGAGGTCCGCTACGAAGGCTACGGCCCCCACGGCGTGGCGCTGCTGGTGCACGTGCTGACAGACAATCGCAACCGGGCAGTGTCCGATGTGCGCCGCGCCTTCAACCGCTACGGTGGCAGCCTGGGTGAGAGCGGCTGCGTGGCCTGGCTCTTCGAGTCCAAGGGCTACATCACCGTCTCCCCCAACGATTCCGATCCCGACGAGCTGGCGCTGCTGGCCATAGACGCCGGAGCCGACGATGTCACCGTCGGAAGCGACCTGGTGGAGGTCTTCACCCTGGCCAATGACTTCCAAAAAGTCAAAGAGTCATTGGAGAAGAATGGGATTGCCCTGAATTCGGCGGAGATCTCCATGCTTCCCAAGAGCCTGGCGGAGCTGGGGGAGAAGGAGACCATAAAGGCTATGATCCTTATTGATGCCCTGGAGGAGCTGGAAGACGTCCAGCAGGTCTCCTCCAACCTGAACATCACCGATGAGATGATGGCCAAATACGACCAGTGGACCTCAACCTAGCCAGAATGAGCAAAAACGAGAACCTGGTCCTGGGAGTTGATCCCGGCACGGCTATCACCGGCTACGGCCTGGTATGGGGTGAGGGCGACAATCTGAGACTGGTGGATTACGGGGCGATAACCACCTCCTCGGATGAATCACAGCCCCAGCGCTTGCAGGAGATCTACCGCCAGTTGACGGCCCTTATCCAAGAGCGGCAGCCTGCGGCGGCAGCAGTCGAGAAGCTGTTCTTCAGCCGCAACGTTCGCACCGCGCTGAGCGTCGGCCAGGCGCGCGGGGTAGCCCTGCTTGCTATCGCCAACGCTGAGATCGCAGTCCACGAGTACACGCCCCTGGAGGTCAAGCAGGCAGTGGTCGGCTACGGGCGGGCCACCAAGGAGCAGGTGCAGGAAATGGTCAAGAGGCTCCTGGGCCTGGATAGTGTGCCCCAGCCCGATGATGCTGCCGACGCCATCGCCGTTGCCATCTGCCACATCCACTCCGCTCGGATGAAGGACTTCGCCAGAAGAGCCGAGGAGATCGAGAGACGATGATCGCCAACCTGAAGGGGAGGATCGAGGCCATAGGGAAGGAGTACCTTATCGTCAGTGTGGGAGGGATCGGCTTCAAGGTCTACGTCCCGACCTCGTTCCTGGAGACTTCAGAGGCGATTGGCCGCCAGGTGGAGCTCTTCACCCACCTTCACGTGCGGGAGAACGAGCTGACCCTCTACGGCTGCAATAGCGAGGACGAGCTGGCCCTTTTTGAGCTGCTCCTGCGTGTCTCGGGCGTGGGTCCCAGGGTGGCCCTGGCTATGCTCTCCACTATGCCACCCGATTCACTACGGCTGGCCATCGCCCAGGGGAACGCCGAGGTGTTGGCCACGGTGCCTGGCATCGGTCCCAAGATGGCCAAGAAGATCGTCTTTCATCTCAAGGACAGCGTTGAGGTCCAGTTCGGCCCAGAGGCGATACCCTTTCTCACCGAGGCCGATGCCGACGTCATCGCCGCCCTCACCAGCCTGGGCTACAGCGTGGCTGAAGCTCAAGCCGCCCTTCAGTCCCTGCCCGATGAAGAGATGGAAATAGAAGAAAGGGTGAGGTTGGCACTAGCTTACTTCGCCCGAGGATAAATCCACCTCTCCCCCACCGCCTACTTTCCCACGCAGAACTCGCTGAAGATGATCTCCAAAAGGTCTTCGGTAACCGTCTCGCCAGTGATCTCACCCAAAGCGTTCACGGCTGACGTGAGGTCAATGGCCACAAAGTCAGCGGGCATCCCTCGAGTGTGAGCCCCCTGGGCGCTGGCCACGTGATCCAAAGCCCTCCTCAAGATGTCCTTGTGGCGGGGACTTGAGACCAGGGGTTCATCAGAAGCCAGCACCTGGCCAGAGAAAACGATGTCTACAATCGCCTCCTCCAACTCTTGTAATCCCGCTCCCGTCAGAGCCGATATCTCCACCCGCGGCGCTTCTGGCATTATGTCAAAG
>JAUWYT010000112.1 GCA_030615705.1 Chloroflexota bacterium | reverse complement strand
GCTGTGCGTGACGCTTTGCTGCAATTGGATGGCGTGGAGGAGGTCCTGGCCAGCAGCACTTTCAAGCGAGTCATCGTTGGCTATGACTCGGCCCGCCTGGAGCCAGGCACGATAGAAGAGGCCCTTCGAGCAGCCGGCTATGGGCCAGGAGAGGACTGGGAAATCCCCAGCCCGCCTGAGGGCAAGGAGGACGATTCCGCTTGGTTCAAGATGATAAAACGGGTAACCAGGACCAACGTGCTCGACCTGCAAATGTCCGGAGACTTCCGCAAGTATTAGACTGGAAGCTGGATTCTGGTTCCCAGCTTGTAGCTTTCGAAATAGAGGAGTTCGATAATGACGAATAACAAGACCATCGATCCAACCATCAAGGCTATGCTGGAGATTTCCGAGGCCGAGGGCATTTCCACTGCCTTCTCTCGCGCCGAAGCAATGAAACCATGCCCCATCGGACACAAGGGGGCTTGCTGTGGGAACTGCTCCATGGGCCCCTGCCGCCTGGTGAAGGAAGGGCAAACGGGGATCTGCGGGGCCACCATCGAGACGGTAGCAGCCCGCAACTTTGCTCGTATGATAGCCGCTGGTGCGTCCGCCCACTCCGACCACGGCCGTGACATGGCCCTGACGCTCCTCGCCGCCGCTGAGGGTGAGGCCCCGGATTACACGGTCCGGGACGTGAACAAGCTCTTGGAAGTAGCAGAGCTTCTGGATGTGCCCACCAAGGATCGCGAGACGATGGAGATAGCCAAGGATGTGGCCGAGTCGGCCCTGGCCCAGTTCGGGCAGCAGAAGGGGGAGATCCTCTACCTCAAACGAGCCCCAAAGAAACGCCAGGAGGTCTGGCGCAGGGCGGGCATTGCCCCGCGGGGGATTGACCGCGAGGTGGTGGAGGTCATGCACCGCACCCACGTGGGAAACGACCAGTGGTACGAGAGCATCCTGATGGCCGGGCTGCGCGCCGCCCTCTCCGACGGCTGGGGGGGAAGCATGCTCTCCACCGACATCACCGACATCCTCTTCGGCTCCCCTGTCCCACTCACGGCCAAAGTGAACATGGGAGCCCTGAGCGAGGACGAGGTGAACATCGTCGTCCACGGCCACGAGCCGGTCCTATCGGAGATGATCCTGGTGGCGGTGAACGACCCTGAGATGATCGAGTACGCCAAATCGAAGGGGGCCAACGGCATCAACCTGACGGGCATCTGCTGTACGGCCAACGAGACGCTGATGCGCCAGGGAGTGCCCACCATCGGCAACTTCCTCAGCCAGGAACTGGCCATCGTCACCGGGGCCATAGAGCTGATGATCGTGGACATCCAGTGCATCATGCAGGCCCTGGCTCCCCTATCTGACCAGTTCCACACCATTCTGGTTACCACTTCCCCCAAGGCACACATCGAAGGGGCCACTCACGTCGAGTTCGACGAGCATCGCGCCCTGGAGATCGCCAAAGAGATCGTCAAGATGGGGATTGATAACTTCCCCAACCGTAAGGAGACGCGCATCCCGAAGGAGGTCAACCAGTTGGTGGCTGGCTTCTCCCACGAGTACATCAACTACGCCCTGGGCGGCTTTTATCGGGGCTCGTTCCGTCCCCTGAATGACGCCGTGGTCCAAGGACGGCTGCGGGGTGTGGCAGGAGTGGTGGGCTGCAACAATCCCCGCACCTGCCATGATGCCTCCCACGAATATATCACGCGCGAGTTGATTAAGAACGACGTCTTGGTGGTGATGACCGGTTGCGGAGCCATCGCCTGCGCCAAGTACGGGCTTCTGTCGCCAGAGGCGGCCCAGTACGCCGGCCCCGGACTGCGGGAAATCTGCGAAGCAGTAGGCATCCCGCCGGTGCTGCACGTTGGCAGTTGCGTGGACAACACCCGCATCCTCACCACCCTGAGCCAAATGGCTACCGAGGGCGGGCTGGGCGAGGATATCGCCGATATACCGGGGGTGGGATTCGCCCCGGAGTGGATGAGCGAGAAGGCCATCTCCATCGGCTGCTACTTCGTCGGCTCCGGCGTCTACACCATCTTCTGCAGCGAATCGCCAGTGGCCAACAGCCCCGTAGTGGATCGCTTTATCAGTGAGGGCTGGGAGGAGCAAGTCGGCGGCAAGCTGGAGTTCATCCCCGATCTCGAGGAGGCCGTCAGGAAGGCCCTGGAGCACATAGACAGGAAGCGAGCTGCTTTGGGCCTGGTAGAGTACGACCCGACCCGCTTCGGCCAGAGCGGCGACAGGCTGATGCTTCAGTTCCTGGAGGCCCTGGAGGCCGGCCAACCGGTCAGCCTCTATAGCGCCAGGATACCATAAATCTGCTTCCCCGAAAGCTGAGGCGGTGTAACCCCAGGCCAGCGGAGACACTTATAGTGCTTGGAGTGCCCCCCAAACGAAGTTTCGCCGTAGCTTTCGGGGAGGCGGTTCGGTCAAGATGGGGTAAAGCGGAAGAATGCCGAAACTGGCTTTAGATCAACTCGTTGGCACCATAACCGTCGGCGACTTGAAGGAGCTGATGAGAGCGGTAGTCAGAGAAGAGCGGCACCGAGAGTACTACATTGACGAAGAAGGCTGCCTCGTTTTCCTCAGCGAGGACGCCTATGCCGACTGCCTGGACAAGCAGGAGGGCAAGCTAGCCAGCGAGGTTGAGAGCCTACTTCATTGACGAGAAGGGCTACAAGGCCTTCTACAGCGATTGGGTGCCTACCCCCCGAATATGCCAGGGAGTTGGATGAGGCCAGGCGGGAGATAGCCGAGGGCAAGGTTCATGCCTTCGAGGACGTGGTCAAGGAGTTAGGCCTGGGGGGCAGCTCGTGTGCGAGGTGACAATCTCGGATAGAGCCAAAAAGAGGCTCAGCAAGGTCCCTGGAGCCAGATGAAGTTTACAGAAGGCTTACGAGTGGAGGCTAGCGAGGAAATTCAATGCAAAAACAACGTATTACCACCGCCCCCATAGGAGATTTGGAGATCGAGCTTGGGGATCAGGTGATTACTATCTCTGGTTACGGAAGCGATGAGTGCGGTGTGAATTGCGAAGCTACCCTGCGCTGTGAGTTTGCTAATGTAAGGGATGTGGAGCGTTTTCTAGAAGCGTTAACGTCGCGCCGGGATATTGAGGCGAGTTTTCCTTTGACTTCGGGCCAACTGGTGGTGAGGCTTAATGACTTTCAAAGAATCCATTGGGTGAACACGGGGCAAGAGAGCTGTCACTCGGATATACGCTACGAGAATGCAGGCATAGAAGTCCCTTGGAGCGATTCCCTGGCCAGGGTGGATGTGCTTGAGAAGTTGAAGTCAGCAAGGCCGGTTGCGGAGTAAGAGGCGGGCGGGTTCGCTCAATGCCGGAAAGACCCGCCGCCGGGACGTTGGCATTGACTTGGGAGGGGTTCACGAGATGACACCTCAAGAGGAAGCCAGACACCGTAGGAAGTGATAATCGACCCTAGAGTGACAAAGTTGAGGTTTTTGTAAAATCACCAACGTGAGGAGGAACAAATGTCTCGATATATCGCTGCCGCCGCCATCCGAGGCGCTAACCGTATCGTAAAAGAGGCCGATGACCTGCTGCACAAGGCTCTGAAAGAACTGGGGCCCGAAGCGCCGATTCAATTCCCGAACACCGCGTACTACCTCCCCGTCATCCTTGGGTTCACTGGCCTGGAGGTGAGCAAGATCGGCGATCTCCCTCCTGTCATTGAGCGGGCCAAGGCGTTGCTGCACCCTCAGCCTGAGGGTAGCATCTGGCTGCCCTATCTGGGCGAGACGCTCGACTGCGGGGTGGCCACGCTCTTTGCAGAGGAGGCTATCGAGGGCATCCGTTTCGCCTATGGGCAGCAGCCAGAGCCGATGCCCGGCTTGCAGCTCACTGGCACCAGCTTCACCAGCCCCGACACGGAGGGTGAGGAGGCAGGTGGCTATGTTAACGGCCCCATTGATGACATCCAACTGCGCTCCTGGGGCATCCAGCTCGTGGACGGGCGGATGCCTGGCTTCGCTGCCATCATCGGCGCCGCCAAGTCCAACGAGGCAGCGGTACAGATCATCCGCGAACTTCAACAGCGTAACATTCTCATCTTCCTCTCTGGCAGCGTCAACGGGCGGAGCATCATCCATCAGTTGATGGAAGAGGGTGTGGAAATGGGCTACGATACCTACATCGTACCATTCGGCACCGACACCATCTCCGCCATCTATGCCGCCGGCTTCGCCACCCGGGCGGCCCTGACCTTTGGGGGCGTGAAAGGTGGTCAGGCGCGTGGGATGCTACTATACAACAAGTTCCGGTGCTTTGCCTTTGCCCTGGCTCTGGGTGAGGTGGATGATCTGAAGTACGCCACCGCCGCTGGCGTTCTTAACTACGGCTTTCCGGTCATTGCCGACACCGTCATCCCCCAGATATTGCCCACCGGCGTCACCCAGTACGAGCACGTTATCTCCATGCCCTTCGATGACATCGAGGGGAAGACAGATGCCGAGAAGGCCAGGCGGCTGGTGCAGCACTGCATCGAGGTGCGCGGCGTCAAGGTGAAGATCACCGAGGTGCCTATCCCAGTACCCTACGGCAGCGCCTTCGAAGGGGAGAGGGTGCGCCGGGCCGACATGAGGATTGAGTTCGGCGGCAAGTACTCTCGCGCGTTTGAGTACCTGATGATGAGCCCCATGGACGAGGTGGAGGACGGCAAGATCGAGGTCATCGGCCCCGGCTTTGAGGACATCGAAGAAGGTGGATACATGGACGTGGGAATCGTCGTCGAGGTGGCCGGACGGAAGATGCAGGAGGACTTCGAGCCCGTGCTGGAGCGACAGATTCACTATTTCATCAATGGTGCGTCGGGCATCCAGCACATTGGCCAGCGCGACATCGCCTGGATCCGCCTCAGCAAGACTGCCGCCGAGAAGGGATTCACTCTGAAACATTTCGGCGAGATCCTCCATGCCCGTTTCCAGGCTGACTTCGGAGCCATTGTGGACAAGGTGCAGGTCACGATCATCACCGAGCCCGAGTTGTACGCTCAGTGGCTGGAGAAAGCCCGCGTGGCTTACGACTTCCGTAACAAGCGCCTGGCCGACATGACCGATGAGAGCGTGGACACTTTCTATAGCTGCACTCTCTGCCAGAGCTTCGCCCCCGACCACGTCTGCGTGGTCAGCCCAGAGCGACTGGGGCTCTGCGGCGCGTATAACTGGCTGGACTGCAAGGCTTCCTTCCAGATCAACCCCACCGGGCCAAATCAGCCCATTCTAAAAGGCGAGGTCATAGACCCAGTCAAGGGCTATTTCGAGGGAATCAACGACTATGCAAAAGTAGGTTCCCATGGGTCGGTGGAAGAAGTAGCGATGTATTCCGCCATGGAGAACCCGATGACGGCTTGCGGCTGCTTCGAGTGCATCATGATGATCATCCCCGAGGCCAACGGTTTTATGATTGTTAGCCGTGAGGATACCAGCATGACTCCAGCGGGGATGACCTTCTCCACCCTGGCTGGCATGTGCGGGGGCGGCATCCAAACCCCTGGGGTGATGGGGCACGGGAAGTTCTTCATCGTCAGCAACAAGTTCATCCGCGCCGATGGGGGACTCAAGCGGGTCGTCTGGATGTCCAGCTTCCTTAAGGAATCCATGGGCGAGGAGTTGAAGGCTGCTGCCGAGCGAGAGGGGGATCCTGACATCATAGACAAGATCGCGGACGAGCGAGTGGCCACCACTGTGGAGGAGCTTCTCCCCTTCCTAGAGGAGAAGTTGCATCCGGCTTTGAGCATGCCACCGTTGTTTTAGAGAATTAGAAATTAGAAATTAGAGATTAGAGATTGGAGATTAGAGGTTGGAAAGTCTGACAATCCAACTTCCAACATCCAACTTCCAACAAAGGAGGACACAACGAGGATGCCTGTCACAGTAGAGACGCCCACGGAGAAGTGGACGGGCTCGGTGCGGAAGGTCACCCTTGGTGCCACCGCCGAGCAGGGAGGGACACGGGCCAGGAC
>JAUWYT010000251.1 GCA_030615705.1 Chloroflexota bacterium | reverse complement strand
CGTTGATTGGGATCACCCCGCAAGGCTGGACGCGCTGCTGGGACGGGGAGGGGCGGGTCTTTCCCAAGCACTGGGAGGGGGCGGCCGAGGTTCTGACCTATGCCAAGGTTGTGATCTTCAGTGAGAATGATGTAGAGAGATGAGAACGTCATCCAGGCCTACACCCGCATGGCGGATATCCTGGTGGTCACCAGCGGCCCGAGGGGGGCAACGGTCTAGCACCGGGGCGAGTTCCGCCATCTCCCTGCCTTCGAAACTATAGAGATAGATCCAACCGGGGCGGGCGATGTCTTTGCCGCCGCCTATTTGATCGAACTGGAGAGAAGTGGCGATCCCTACGGTGCGGCGCATTTCGCTAACTGCGTGCCTTCCTTCACCGTAGAGAAGCGGGGAACAGAGGGTATCCTCACTCTGGAGCAGGTGGAACGAAGGCTCGCAGCAGGAAAATCCCAATTGCTTGTCATTGCGAGGAGCGGAGCGACGAAGCAATCTCCAGCCCGCGACAGAGGAGATTGCTTCGCTCCCCGCGGTCGCTCGCAATGACACGATTGGTTATTAAAAAGGAGGTTAACTGATGAAAGGGTTAGTTTTAGCAGCCAAGTGGGAACCCCGCGAGGGGTACGAACTCTCGGAGTTCGAGAAGACCACGGGTAAGGCCATCACCGGCAACGCCATCTGGCGCTACCCGGAGCTCAAGGTGCGGGAAGTGGAGAAGCCCACCATCGAGCCAGACCAGGTGCTCATCCAGGTCAAGGCCTGTGGGGTGTGCGGCTCGGACATGCACTTCTACGAGACCGACGACCAGGGCTACATCCTCTATCCCGGCTTGACCAAGTTCCCCACCATCCTGGGCCACGAGTTCTCAGGCCGGGTGGTCGAAGTGGGCAGCGATGTCCAGGACCTTGAGGTCGGCGACATGGTCACCGCCGAAGAGATGATCTGGTGCGGCCATTGCTTCCCCTGCCGCAACGGCTTCCCCAACCACTGCACCAACCTGGAGGAGATCGGCTTCACCGTCCCCGGCGCTTTCGCCGAGTACATCGCCATCGGAGCTAAGTACTGCTGGAAGCTCAACGCCCTGATGGACCGCTACGGCGACGAAGACAAGGTCTACGAGGCCGGGGCTACGGTGGAACCCTCCAGCGTGGCCTACAACACCGTCTTCGAGCGGGCCGGGGGCTTCCGCCCAGGGGCCTACGTGGCCGTCTTCGGCCTGGGTCCCATCGGCCTGGCGGTCGTGGCCGAGTGCAAGGCCTCGGGCGCGGCCAAGGTCATCGGCTTCGAGCTCTCTGCCCCCCGGCGGGAGCTGGCCAAGAAAGTGGGCGCCGACTACGTCTTCGACCCGCGCCAGGTGACCCCCTCCGAGGTGGTGATGGACCTCACCGAGGGTCAGGGGGCTGACCTCCACGTGGAGGCCGCCGGCGCCCCCCAGGTGACAGTGCCTGAGATGGAGAAGTCGCTGGCCATCAACGGCAAGATAGCGCAGGTGGGTCGGGCCGCCACGCGGGTGCCTATGTACCTGGAGACCTTGCAGGTGCGGCGCGGCCAGGTCTTCGGCGCGCAGGGCCACTCCGGCCACGCCATCTTCCCCAGCGTCATCCGTATGATGGCCTCCGGGCTCGTGGACATGACCCAGATCATCACCGCCCGCTATAAGCTGGACGAGACGGTGGACGCCATCGCCAAATCGGTGACCAGGGAGGATGGCAAGATTATGGTTAAACCGTAGGGATTAGAGATTGGAGATTGGAGATTAGCGGCGGGGGAGCCGCAAATAGCTACCCCGCCACCCTCCCGCAGGTTTGAGCTGCGTCTAGCCGAGAACCATTGCTCTGAGTCTGTGTCTCCAGGGGCAAAGCATCGCTCGCTGCAACCTGCGGGAGGGTGCCCTAATTTCACATTTCTAATTCCAGAAAGGAGCGAAAATGTCTACAAGAGTCAACGTAGGTATTATCGGTGCAGGTAGGATAGGAAGATTGCATGCAGAGCACCTGGCTTACCGGATCCCCGATGCCAACATCATCGCCATAGCAGATATTCGCGTGGAAGCTGCTGAAAGGTGTGGGGCCGACTTGCAGATTCCCTCAGCGGTTCAAGATCACCGGGAGATCATGGAGAATCCGGACATCGAGGCAGTCATTATCTGCTCCAGTACCGATACGCACGCGCAGATGATTGAAGAGGCGGCGGCTGCCGGAAAGCATATCTTCTGTGAGAAACCCATTGACTTTGATCTGGCCAGGATTGATAGGGCTCTCGAAGCCGTAGACAAGGCGGGGGTTAAGCTGCAAATAGGGTTCAACCGGCGCTTTGATCCGAACTTCAAGCGCGTTCGCGAGATGGTAACGGCTGGCAAAATCGGCACGCCCCATATCCTGCGCATCACCAGCCGCGATCCGGAGCCGCCTCCTATTGAATACGTTAAAGTTTCCGGCGGCATCTTCCTGGATATGACTATCCACGACTTTGACATGGCTCGCTACCTCATCGGCAGCGAAGTCAGCGAGATTTACGCGGCTGGCGGGGTCATGGTAGATCCTGAAATCGGCAAAGCTGGCGATATTGATACCGCTGTGATCACGCTTCGTTTTGCCAACGGCACTATCGGTACCATTGACAACAGCAGAAGAGCGGTGTATGGCTACGATCAGCGCGTTGAGGTCTTTGGTTCCGAAGGTATGATAGCGGTTTCCAACAACTCACCCGATACAGCGGTTTACAGCAATGCTGAAGGCGTTCACTCCTCGCTTCCTTTGTTTTTCTTCATAGAGCGTTATACCGACTCCTACGTTGCTGAAATGAAGGCGTTCATGGAGTGCATCCAGCAGGATAAGACGCCTCCCGTGACGGGCATTGATGGCCGTGTTCCGGTGGTGATGGGCTATGCGGCCAAGAAGTCGTACGAGGAAAACCGTCCGGTCAAGCTAAGCGAGATAGGTGAGGCGTAGCCGTTCACGCCCTCCCCCTGGCAGGGGGAGGGTTGGGTGGGGGTGGAAATCCACATGCCAGAATTCGACATCGCCTTTCTTGGGCACTGTACCAAAGACACTATCGTCTTACCTCATGAAACGAAGACAGTCAGAGGAGGGGCCTTCTATTACGGAGTCCATGTCGTCGTCGAAATGGGGCTCAAGGCAGCGGTCATCACCAGGCTGGCAGAGGAAGATTTCGATGTGGTGGACGACCTCTCCCGGATGGGGGTGGAGGTGTTTGCCAAAGCGACCGCGCAATCTACCAGCCTGAAGTTGGCCTATCCTACCCAAGACCTCGATCGTCGAACAGTCTACAATGTTGGCTTTGCTGGCCCATTCACCCCGGCTGAGGTCGCCTCTGTTAAGGCACGCACTTTCCACATCGGGGCGTCTATTCGGGGCGAGGTGCCGCTTGAGGTCATCGAGGCCCTGGCCCAAAAGGAGGCCAGGATCTCCCTGGATGTGCAGGGTTTTGTCAGGGTCAACCCTTCGACAACCCTTCGACGGGCCCCTGGTCCTTTGGCACTTAGTCCTGTACGGCCTAAGTACAGGGCCCAGGGACAAAGGGGCTCAGGACAAGGCTCAGGACACCGCCGAGGAGGGACGCTTGCCTATGAAGATTGGCCTGGGGCAGCTCAGGTTCTCG
>JAUWYT010000284.1 GCA_030615705.1 Chloroflexota bacterium | reverse complement strand
CTGAGGCGTTCGACATGATGCAAGCTATGAACACAGGCCACGAGGGTTCGCTCACTACTGTGCACGCCAACTCACCCCGAGACGCCCTCATCCGAGTGGAGAACATGATCCTGATGGCGGGCTTCGAACTGCCGGTGCGGGCGATCAGAGAGCAGATGGCGTCCGCCCTTCACATCGTCATCCACCTTGCCCGCTTCGTGGACGGCTCTCGCAAGGTGGTGTATGTGAGCGAGGTCTCAGGCCTGGAGGGTCAGGTAGTGACCATGCAGGATCTGTTCCGCTTCCGCCACGAGGGAGTGGACTCCGAAGGTCGTGTGCTGGGCCAGATGGTGCCCACAGGCATTCAACCGCGCTTCCTGGAGCGGCTGTCGGCAATGGGTGTCTCTTTCCCCAGCGATCTATTCTCGCCGGTAAGGGGGTAGGCTATGGGACTGGCATTTGTAGCATCTGTGGCCGCCTTCCTCGGCGTGCTACTCGTCGTAGTCGGCTTCTTCCAGGCACGAGGGCGCAAATCGTTCGCGCAACATCGTCTAGACATACTTGAGGCCTACAGTGCCCCGGGGGCGGAGAGCCCTGTCCCGCTGGCTCTGCGAGAGCAGGGAAGCGCCTGGGCTGAGCGAACTCGCTCTCAGTTGGAACGTGCCGGGCTGGCCCTGAAAATCCACGAATACGTGGCATTGCGCGCGCTGACCGGGCTCATCGCATTCCTTGTCGTTCTCGCGTTGGGCGGCGGAAACGCCCTCTTCCTACTGCTGGGCGTACTGGCTGGCGTAGGCGGGTTCATGTTGCCGCCCCTCTACGTGCGCATGCGTATCAGCCGACAGGCACGCAAATTCAACAGCCAGTTGGAAGAGATGATCACCATGGTCTCCAACTCCCTGCGCGCCGGTTTCGGCCTGCTCCAGGCCTTCGACCTGGCCGCAGAGCAGCTCCAGCCTCCCATCTCCACCGAGCTCCATCGCCTGCTGCGCGACATCCGCGTAGGCGCCACTTTAGAGGACGCTCTGGGGGCGATGAGCGAGCGGGTCGGCAGCTACGACCTGGACGTGATCATAACCGCTATCTTGATCCAGCGCTCAGTGGGCTCCAACCTCGCCGAGGTGCTGGACAAGGTGGCCTACACCATCCGAGAGAGGGTCCGTCTCAAGGGGGAGATCAACACACTCACCTCCCAGAAGAAGCTCTCCGGCTTGGTTGTCGGGCTTATGCCTCCCGCCATCATGCTCATCATCATGGCCATGAGTTTCGAATACATGGAGCCACTTTTCACCACCGGCACCGGACGTGTGTTGCTGGCCATCGCCGTGGGCCTGGATATTGCCGGCATCATAGCGATCCGCCGCATCGTGACTATCGATATCTAGGAGGTAGCAGGCATGACTCTCGCTCTAGTAGCAGCGTTCACCGCCTTCCTTGGCGTTTTCATGGCCGTCATGTCTCTCCCCCGCCGCCGGCAGAATCCAGTGGAGGCCCGAGTGCGCAACCTGGCGGCCCACTTCCCCGATGAAGAGGCCCAGGTAGACCTATCCATGCCCTTCGGTGAGCGGGTCGTTTGGCCCATCCTGGAAGGGATCGCTAACGCCTTCTCCAAGCTCCTGCCCACGACCTTCGTGGCCCACGTGCGCCGCCTGCTAATACTGGCGGGCCAACCTTTCTCCGTCGCCGGCTTCCTTTTCCTCATGGCCGTCAGCGCCGTGGGTATCCCTGGCCTCTACCTAGCGCTGATCCTGTCCGGCGGCAGCTTCGGCGCCCTTCACTTCCTGGGCTTCCTGTTCTTCCTCGCCCTGGGATTCTCTGTACCGTATCTGTGGCTCTCCCGCCGTGTCTCCCGGCGGCAGGCAGCGATCATGAAGGATCTGCCCAACGCCCTGGACCTGGTGACCACCTGCGTGGAGGCCGGCCTGGGACTGGAATCCGCCTTCGCCAAGGTGGCTGAGACCATGTCCGGCCCCTTCTCCACCGAACTGGCCCAGGCCCTGAGGGATATGGCTATGGGCCGCGGCCGCCGCGAGGCCCTGCGCGACATCGGCGAGCGCACCGGCGTATCCGATGTCATCACCTTCGTCGGCGCTATCATCCATGCTGAGACCACCGGCTCCCCAATTGGCGACGTCCTCCGCGTCCAGGCCGACGCGATGAGGGTCCGCCGTCGCCAGCGTGTCGAGCAAACCGCTCAGAAGATGCCTGTCTGGATGACCTTCCCCCTGATCCTCTTCCTGCTGCCCTCTCTGTTCATCGCCATCCTGGGGCCAGCCGGCATCACCGCCTGGGAGTCGTTCGGGAACAGGTAACCTAAGCAACCTTCCTCACTGCCTGCCGCGAGAGCCGGCCCTGGAATCAGGGCCGGCTCTCGTTTTGCCCTGCCACCGGCGCTGAATATATACTGACACCAAGCCCTGCGAGACGAGAGAAGGAGGCAGCCCATGTCAGTGAATATAGGTATCAACGGGTTCGGCCGGATCGGCCGCCAGATCTTCAAGGCCATTCACGACTTCCACTCGGAAGCCCTGAGGGTCGTGGCGGTCAACGACCTGACAGACCCTGCGACCAACGCTCACCTCCTCAAGTACGACAGCACATACGGGGCTTTCCCGGGAGACATCCAGGCCAGTGACGACTCCATCAGGGTCAACGGCCAGCCCATCAAGGTGTTGGCCCAGCGGGATCCCGGCCAAATCCCCTGGAAGGACATGGGTGTAGAGATAGTGGTGGAGTCCACCGGGTTTTTCACCGCCGCGGAAAAGGCCCGCGCCCACATCGACGGCGGGGGGGCCAAGAAGGTTGTCATCAGCGCCCCCGCCAAGGGAGAGGTCTTCACCGTCGTCCTGGGCGTCAACGATTCGATGTACGACCCGGCCAAGCACCACATCATCTCCAACGCCTCCTGCACCACCAACTGCATCGCCCCGGTCGTCAAGGTGTTGCACGATTCGTTCGGCGTGAGCAAGGGGTTCATGACCACCATCCACGCCTACACCAACGACCAGGTCATCCTGGACACCGTCCATAAGGACCTGCGGCGGGCCCGCGCCGCCGCGCTCAACATCATCCCCACCACCACCGGCGCCGCCCGCGCGGTCACCGTGGTCATCCCTGAGCTCAAGGGACGCAT
>JAUWYT010000099.1 GCA_030615705.1 Chloroflexota bacterium | reverse complement strand
CTCCAGGGAGTTGATCTTGATCACCACACCGTCTACTTCATAGTCGAGGGTGTCCCGCTTCTTCATCCATTCGTTGCAGTAGGCCACAACTTCCTGGAAGTCCGGAAGCAAGCGGCTATCGAGGTTGACGGGGAAGCCCATACGCTTGAGGTACTGGAGGGAATCCCACTGGGTGGTGACGGTGACCCCCTCGCTGTCCACCACGGCATAGGTGAAGATGGAAAGGGGACGGGAGGCGGTGATGCGGGAGTCGAGCTGGCGCACCGAGCCAGCGGCAGCGTTGCGGGGATTGGCGAAAGTCTTCTGGCCCAGCTCCGCCTGGCGGCGGTTGAACTCCTCGAACTGGTCAATGCGCATGTAGGCCTCGCCCCGCACCACCAGACGGGCTGGCGGCGGACCATCAGGCGAGACGGGGATGCGCAGGGGAACACCCTTTATGGTCTTGAGGTTAGCTGTGACATCCTCACCCTCGACGCCGTTTCCCCGCGTCGCACCTTGAATGTAGCGTCCATCCTCGTAGGTGAGCACCACCGTCAGGCCGTCTATCTTAGGCTCTACCACATATCGCAAATCCTTCGGCGTCACCCCTTCCGGCAAGAGTTTGCTGATGCGTTCCAACCAGGCCCAGAGCTCCTCCTCGTCGAAGGCATCGTTCAGGCTGAGCATCAGTTTTGGATGGCGCACCTTCTCGAACCTATCCGCCGGTTCGACTCCCACCCTTTGCGTGGGCGAGTCCAGAGTAACCAGCTCCGAGTGGGCCGCCTCCAGCTCCCGTAGCTCCCGCATCAGCTTGTCGTACTCGGCGTCGCTGATGACGGGGGAGTCCAGCACATGGTAGCGGTAATTGTGGTAATGAATCTCCTTACGCAGCTCCTCCATGCGCTGTTCGACACTCTTCTGCTCGCCATTCATCTTCCACAACTCCTGGCAATCTTTTCTTGATTATAACACCTTTGCCAGCCGCTTGTCAAAAAAGCGGCCAGCAACTGTTCCCCATCTGCCTGCCGCTAGGGTGTCGAGATCAATATCAGCTCATCAGCGTTTGACAAAAACAAAGGGTGATTATAGAATGGGCCTACGATGCCCAACTACGACAGACTAAGCGTTGTGGTGAGCTTGATATTGCTTTGCCTGGCCCTCTCTCTGATCATCGAATTGCCGACGAGGACTTTCTCCTTCGTCGTCCTGGGCTCACCTCTGACGATCCGATTCTCTCAGAATTGGCCAGTGGCTGCGCTATTGGCCAGCATGGCCTGTGTCGGCACCGACTCCATCGTACGCCTCCATCCCCTGTCCCGGGGACGGAAGAAACTTCCCTGTACTTTCGTTTTCTGGATCCTCCCTGGCCTAGCGACACTGTTGGCAACACTCCTCTTACCTCGAGCCCCAAACCGAATCTACACGCTGGGCAGCCTGGCTACGACGGGAATCCTTCTCCCGTTGATTATCACAGCCGAGTACCACACCGTTGATCCCGCTGCTCCTGGCTACAGGGCAGCCCGATTGGGCCTGAACGTCGTCGCTTATCTAATAGCCCTTGTCCTCTTCGTCCTCGTTTATGGGAGCAGGGCGCGCAGTTTGCTCTCGGCTACGGCGACGCTGGCAGGGGGTGGCCTGTTGGCCCTGGATCTCCTGCACGGCGCTCGGCAGAGCCTTGGACGAACCAGTCTCTACGCCCTGATCGTCGGCCTGGTCATGGGGGAGATCGTTTGGGCCTTGAACTACTCGAAGGTGAACAGCTTGACTGCTGGAATCCTTCTGCTGCTCATCTTCTACCTTATCACCGGCCTCTCCCGGCAAGGGCTTCTAGGGCTCCTCAGTCGGCGGATCCTCATCGAGTTCGCTTTGGTGGCCCTGGTCGGCCTGGTGCTGCTCCTCAAGTATGTCCCCTGAGCGGGAGGTATCCCTCAAGCGCCTCCCGCTCTGGCTTCACAGCTCAACCTCAACCCCCAGCCCCAACCGCTGCGCTGCCTCCATGACCCGTTTGGCCACCGAAACATCCTGCACGGCATTGCCCACCGACTTGAAGAGAGTGATCTCCCCAGCGCTCTCGCGCCCTGGCCTGATCCCAGCAGCGATCTCCCCCAGCTCGGCATAGATGTCGTCTTCGGTGATGAGGCCCTTGCGAATGGGGATGATCAGGTCGCCCGTCTCGGCCAGGCATCCCTCCCGCGAGCCTACCACGATCCTGGCCCTTCCAACTGTCTGCTCGGGGATCTCCTCCATCTCCGCCGTGAAGGAGCCGACGGCATTGATGTGGACGCCCTGCTTGAGGTCTCCGTCGGCAAAGACGGGTGTCTTGGAGGTGGTGGCGGTGCAGATGACATCGGCCTCACGGGCGGCCTCCGCTGGGGAGGAGGCGACCTTAAGGTCCGCAGGGACCCTCCCTTTTCCCCCCATCTCCTTGGCATAGCTTTCCGCCGCCTGGAGGTTGGTGTCGTAGACCCTGGCTCTTTCGATGTCCCGCACCTCACAGACCGCCAAGAGTTGGGTGCGCCCCTGGGCTCCTGCCCCGAAGATGGCCGCCACCCTGGCCTCCTTCCTGGCCAAAAGGTCGGTGGCCGCCCCCGAAGCCGCACCGGTGCGCAGCGCCGTCAGATAGGTCCCGTCCATCACCGCCACTGGCCGGCCGGTAGAGGCCTCCACGATAACCACCAAGGCGAAGATGGTGGACAATCCCATCTCCAGGTTGCCGGGGAAGACGGAAACGATCTTGACCCCCAGGTCGTCGCTTTCTGAGAGGTAGGCGGGCATGAAGAGGGTCACCCCCTCGTGCCTATCCACGGCGAGCTGGGTGCGCAGGGGCACCACCGCCTTCCCCGCCGAGAGCTGGGCGAAGGCCCCCTTGACGATCTCGATGGCCTCCCGCATGGGGACGGCTCGCTGGACATCCTGCTTCGACAGCACTCGTAGCTTCATAATTCCTCCCCATCCTCCAGTTAAAAGGCGGGGGCGATTTCGCCCCCGCCGCTTTCTCCTCCTCATTCCTCACGCGCTCGTCGCGTATCAACTCACTCAATTTCCTCAATCGCCAGCTCAAAAGGAATAGCTTCATCTCCCGATGCTTTTGCTGCGTCGTAGGCGCGAATGGCCTCTAATTCTTCCAGCTCCTCGAGGATTCTCCGATAACCGCGAATATCGAGTAGAACGCCAACTTGGTTGCCCTGCTCGTCCACAACATATCGCTCTCGAATTGCAGCCGCCATCTTTCTCACTCCTCCCCTAGATACGCTCTCCTCACCCGCTCGTCGCGTATCAGCTCCTCCGCTGAACCCGAGAGGATGATGCGGCCCGTCTCCAGCACGTAGCCCTTGTCGGCCAGCCTGAGGGCAGCGCGGGCATTCTGCTCCACCAAAAGGATGGTCACCCCGCCCTAGTTAGGAAAAGCATCACCACGATTTACGTAGATTTCATCAGGTTAATGTCATTCTAGCACAGAAATGCCCGAAAATCAAGACACCACCTTCAAATCACCATCTTCTCTTCTGAGACCACCACCTCTCCCCTGGCGAACCGCTGGTAGCTGAAGGGGTTATCCTCGTCGGACATCTGGCCGGTGATCATGGCCACCACGTAGCGGCTGCCCTCAGGAGCGGCCATGATGCCGTGGCCGCTGTAGCCGAGGTTGAAGAAAAGGCCCTCGACATCGGGAGAGGGGCCAAGGATGGGCTTCGAGTCGGGGGTACAGGTGTACTGGCCAGCGCTAAGAAAAACGCCGTCACGGGTGAGCCGCCCCACTACCTCCTCCCAGAAAGGCGCCAGCTTCGACACCTCCTCCAGGACCAGGGCCGGGAAGGCCCAGTCGGTGGGCACATTCTCCAGAGGTTCGCCGGGCTCCTCGGGGAGGGCCCAACCTATAGCGGCTCCTCCCACCTCGGGCCGCCAAAAGGCTCCTGAGGGAACAGAGATGGTCATGGGAGCACCCTGGGGAATCGCAGGGTCCTGGCCGATGATCGCCTTCTGACGTCGCAGGATGGTCAAGGGCAACTCCAGGCCAGCCAACCCAGCCACCTGACCAGAGAACGGGCCGGCAGCAATAACCACCGTTCGGGTGGAGATGTGGCCACGATTAGTCTCCACGCCCTCTACACCCCGGCTGCCAGGCTCGATCCCTGTGGCTTTGGTGCGCAAGAGAAACAGGGCTTCACTGCCTTTGGCAAACCCATGGGTTAGCTCGTGGGTCGAGAGCCAACCATCGCGGGCCCGGTAGGTGGCAGCAGTTACTTCGGGGGAGGCCCAGGGGAAACGTCGCCGTACCTCATCGCCGCTCAGAAACTCCACGTCGTCCAGGCCGATGCTCTGCTGGTGCTCGACCTGAGCGCGGAGGGTCTCCGGGCCTTCGGGAGCGTCGGTGTAGAAGAGATAACCTTGCTGGTGCAAGCTGATGTCATAACCTGGCACGCCGATCACCTCAGAGAAATTCTCAAAGACCTCGATAGAAGCCTTAGTCATGGCCACGTTCTCCGGCTCGCTAAACTGGGCCCGGAAGCATTCCTCCGAGGCCGCGGTGGCGAGGGTGGCCAGGCCATCCCGCATCTCAAGCACCACCGTCTCCAAGCCAGCTCTTGAGGCATGGAAAGCGGTGGTTGTCCCCAGGATGCCTCCGCCGATGATGACCAAATCGGCTTGTCTGGGGAATTCGCTCGCGTCTGGGACAATGATCTTACCCATTTATTTCCTCCCAACGTCGTTGTTACGAGGGCCCTTTTCGAGCTTGTGCCACTCTGTACAAGAATTATGCCACAATCCGCGAAATTAGTCAAAAATCCACTCCCTCCCAACCTCCCCCTACGAGGCGGAGGAGTTCAGAATGGTCTCTAAACAACGCGCCTTTCTCCCATCAACCCCTCGGCCTTAAATCTCTCCAACCGGAAGGGGCTGAGATCGAAGTCGGTCTCGCCACTGGTGATGAGATCGGCCAGTATCCGACCCACAGCCGGCGATTGCATGAAGCCGTGGCCGCTGAAGCCTACGGCACAGTAGAAGCCTTCTACATCGCCGATGTCCTGGCCAATTATAGCGTTGTCGTCAGGGGTGACGGCGTAGAGGCCGGCCCAGCCGCGCATGAAGCCCGCCCGATCAAGGATTGGCGCGCGGTGAGCGGCCTTTTCCGCCACTTTGACCAGAAATTCCAGATCGAAGTTGGTGTTGAAGCTGGGAGGCTCCTCCTGGTCGGTCATGCCCACCAGTATGCTTGCCCCCTCCCGCCGGAAGTAGAAACTGGGGGCAAAGTCAATGATCATAGGGATTTGCCTCGGCAGCTCATCGAAGGGCGCAGTAACGAAGACCTGGCGTCGGTAGGGCAGGACAGGCAACTCCAAGCCGGCCATGCGTCCCACCTGGGCCGCCCAGGGCCCGGCGACGTTGACCGCCACAGGGGTCACAATCTCCCCCTTGTCGGTCACCACCGCCTTCACCTTCCCCTCGCTCACCTTTATGTCGAGGGCTTCCGTCTCCTCGCAAATCCTCACCCCCAGACGCCTGGCCTGCTTGGCGAAGCCCATAGCCACGCTGTAGGGATCGGCGTAACCGTCGCGAGGGCAGAACGTGCCCCCCACGACATCGTCCAGGTAGAGATAGGGGGCCATATCGCGGATCACCTCTGGCGACAGCAGGCGTACCGGCACGCCTGTGCGCTGTTGTACCGCCACGTTGGCCTGGAATTCGGCCCAGTCCTTGGGTCTTGTGGCCAGGAATAGGTAGCCATGCTGGCGGAAATCTATCTGCGTCTCGAACTCCTCTGCAAAGCGTTCAAACGTCCGGAGGCTCTCCATTGAGATGCGGATGTTGGCCTTGAGGGAGAACTGCAGTCGGATTCCACCGGCTGACAGGCCTGTGGAACCGGAGGCCAGTTGATCCCTCTCCACGAGCACGACGTCCTTACAACCCAGTTTGGCCAGGTGATAGGCGGTACTGGTCCCCATGACCCCACCGCCGATGATCACTACATCTGCCTTCTCAATCATTTCCTCTTCAACCTTGATCACGCCTACCTGTTCGGTTACCCGGCACCCCCATGTGGGTCTTGAGAGTCGCCTTCAAACAGCGTGAACTCCCAGGCACACCAGTATTCATCGGGGTGCGGATCGGGCGGGCAGGCGATGCAGCGGGTGTGGAAGCGAGGGTCAATCGTTCGAGCGAAGTTGGCGTATTCTACCAGGCCCACCGGTTTACAGGGAAAATCCGGGCGGCCACCCCGCTTCCGCGCCGCCTGCACCCGGCACTCGTTCATGCGAAAGATAATGGTGCGCTCATCCACATCGAGAATCTCCTGCACGTTCAGGTAAGCGTAGAGACGGTACTGTAG
>JAUWYT010000208.1 GCA_030615705.1 Chloroflexota bacterium | reverse complement strand
GCGAGATGTGTGAGAAGTGCGGCCATCCCATGATCGTCAAGTTCGGCCGCTACGGCAAGTTCATGGCCTGCAGCAA
The DNA here is from genome assembly GCA_030615705.1 of Chloroflexota bacterium. Lineage (GTDB taxonomy): Bacteria > Chloroflexota > Anaerolineae > VGOG01 > VGOG01 > JAUWYT01. Next base: position 4,202 of record JAUWYT010000208.1, on the reverse strand, counting down.
TTTCCCAGCCTGCCGCAACACCAAGTCCTACCAGATCAAGACCGGCGTGGCCTGCCCGGAGTGTGTCGGCGACCTGGTGGAGAAGCGGACGCGCAGGGGGCGGATCTTCTATGGCTGCTCCAACTATCCTGAGTGCGAATTTGCCACCTGGAACCAACCCCTGCCTCAGCCCTGCCCCAGTTGCGGCGGCCTTTTAACTGCTGCTGGTAAAGATAGAGCCAAGTGTGATAAATGCGGAGAGGTGGTGGAATTGGCCCTACTGGGGGAGACGGGGCTGGTGGATGCGAACTGATAGCCTTGCGAAGGTTTGACAGTAGCTTTCGGACCACAAGCGTCTTTGTCAACTGGAAATCAGCGCATTGCCAAGGTTATTTGGTTACCTTCGCAAGGGTGGCTGAACGCCTAAAGAAGCTATGGACGAACATCTCAACAAATTCATCACCTATCTAATAGCCGAGAAAAACGCCTCTCCCTACACCATCAAGAACTACCGCCACGAGATTGGGCAGTTCCTTGACTTTTTGAAAGAGCAGGGGATTGATTCTTGGGATGGGGTGGATCGCTACGTCCTGCGTCGGTATCTTGCGTGGCTGCAGGCCGAAGGCTACGTCAAGGCCAGCATAACCCGCAGAATCTCGGAGTTGCGCTCCTTTTGCCGCTATCTCGTGCGAGAAGGCATATTGGACACGAATCCCATCAGGGCTATCTCCTCGCCCAAGATTCCCAAGCGTTTGCCTAACTATCTGGATGTGCACGAGGTCGAGGGCCTGCTGGCAGCCCCCGACGCGATGGTTCCCCAGGGCCAGCGTGACCGAGCGATTATGGAGGTGCTCTATGCCTCGGGACTGAGGGTCAGCGAACTGGTGAGCCTCAACCTGAAGAACGTGGACCTCCGCCATGGTGAGCTTCGGGTTTGGGGCAAGGGGGCCAAGGAGAGGTTGGCTTTGTTAGGCGAGCCAGCGTGCAGAGCCCTGAGGCGCTACATCCGGGACGGGCGGTCAAAATTGATTAAAGAGAACAGGGTGACCAACGCTCTTTTTTTGAACCGTCTGGGCAGTCGCCTCTCGACGCGCAGCGTGAGCAACATCCTGGACAAATACGCTAAACTGGCCGGATTGGAGAGGCGCGTCACGCCTCACATCATGCGGCATACCTTCGCCACCCACCTCTTGGATGGCGGCGCTGATCTGCGGACTGTTCAGGAGCTCTTGGGCCACGCCGATCTCTCCAGTACCCAAATCTACACCCACGTCTCCCAAGCCCGGGCGAAGGAGGTGTACCGAAAGGCGCATCCGAGGTCGAGAGGAAAAGAGGTCTACGACCCTGAAGGGTCTTCAGACCCGGAGGGAGCTGAGGAGGCCAGGAATGAGGCTAACGAAACTACGTGAGGCCCTAACAACCGAGGGCCTCGACGCCATCCTTATCACCCAGCCGGGGAATCGGCGCTATCTCAGCGGCTTCACTGGGACGGACCTCGACCGTGACTCGGCCGGGGTGCTCTTGATCTCTCAGGATCAGGCTGTTTTGGCCGCCGACTCCCGCTACTACGAACAGATCGAGAAGCAAGCCCCCGATTTCCGGTTGGCAAAGATTACGGATGAGTTCAAGATGCTCCTTCCCGAGCTGGTCCATCAGGTAGGGGCGAAGAGGGTTGGCTTCGAGAGCACTCACCTCACCGTTGATCAGCACCAGGAGTGGCAGGAGGTCGCCGAGGGCTTCGAGTTGGTGCCCACCAAGGAGTTGGTGGAAGGGATCCGCGCCATCAAGGACGAGGACGAACTGAGTAAGATCAGGAAAGCCATCGCCCTGGCCGACGAGGCTTTGGCTCACATCGCGGGCTTCATCGAGCCGGGCATGACGGAGAAAGAGGTGGCCTGGGAGCTGGAGGTTTTTGTGCGCACCCACGGCGCGGAGAAGGTGGCCTTCGACCTCATTGTTGCCTCAGGGCCCAACGGGGCCATGCCCCACGCCACCGTCTCCGAGCGAGTGATTCGAGCTGGTGAGCCTATTGTGATTGACCTGGGGGCGATGGTTGACGGCTACAACTCCGATCTGACCCGCACCATCTGTTCGGGCCGACCGGACGATAGGCTCAAGGAAATCTACGACATCGTCCTGGAAGCTCAATGCACAGCCGAGCAGAGTATCAGGCCTGGCATGACGGGCAAGCAGGCTGACGGCATAGCCCGTCAAGTCATCGAGGAAGCAGGCTATGGCGAGAATTTCGGCCACGGATTGGGCCACGGCGTGGGGCTGGCTGTGCACGAGAAGCCTGGGGTTGGGCGCCTATCCGAAGATGTCTTGGAGCCGGGCACGGTCTTCACCGTCGAGCCGGGCATCTACCTGCCGGGCTGGGGCGGTGTGCGCATCGAGGACATCGTTGTCATGAGGGAGGATGGGGTAGAGGTGCTGACCCAGGCCAGCAAGGATGTCAGTAGCCAGTAATCAGTTATCACTGGCTACTGATCACTGGTCACTGCTCGCTGAAAGCTTACGACAGTTCCTTGCTTGTCGAAAAAGGCGACTTGTGATAGAATGTATCATCGGAATGGGCAATCGCTGCCAAGGCCGCTGGAGGATGATTCACTCCTCCTGTTAGTAATGAAATGAAAGGTAAGGAGACATGGACGCAATTATGGAAAACATAGGGCGCAAGGCCCTCATTGGGTTCGTGGTAGGGCTCGTCGTGGGGTTGATCATCGGCCTGCCTGTCTTGGGCTGGTGGGTGTTTCCGGTGGAGTGGTATGATGCCGATCCCTTCGACCTACGCCAGGGGCACAAGGAAGCCTACATCAGTATGCTGGCCGATTCCTACACCCTAAATCCCAACGTGGCACTGGCCAGACAGCGGGTTGAGGGCTGGGAAACAAAGGAGCTAGGCCAGATAATTGGCCAGCTCCAAGCCAAGGCAAGTGACCAGGCACAGGTTCAACGCTTGACCAGCCTAGCTGCAGCGCTAGGGGTGTGGGTAGAGGCAGTGACCCCTGAGCCTGCTGCTCAACCAACGACGGTACGTGCGCTAGCTCAGCGCCTTGTGCCTATTCTTGGCATTTTCCTGGCAGCGGTCCTAGTGATCGCTGGGGTGATCGTGGGCATTTCGGTCTTACGGGAACGCCGCCCGGCGGTGGAGGCACCAGCAAAGCCGGGCAGACGGCCTCCTCCAATGAGGCGAGCAGTCAAACCAGAGGACATTGGAAAGCCGCTTGGCCGCTTCGTCGCCAGCTACACCCTAGGTCAGGACAGCTATGACCAGTCTTTCAGCATCGAGTACCCCACCGGTGAATTCCTGGGTGAGTGCGGCATGGGCATCTCCGAGATAGTCAGTGCGGGGCCGCCTGCCAATGTCGCGGCGTTCGAGGTCTGGCTATTCGACAAGAACGATATCCGCACCGTCACCAAGGTGTTGATGAGCAAGTATGCCTACGACGACGATGCTCTGCGGGCCAAGCTGGCTCCCAAGGGGGAGGCTGTCCTGGTCGAGCCCGGCAAGGCCATTGTTTTGGAGACAGCCTCCCTGCGGGTTGATGCCGAGATAAGTGAGATGGAATACGGCCCTTCGACAGGCTCAGGACACCGCGACGAGGCAGCGCCCCCTCAGAACTATTTCACCAAGCTCATGGTCAGCCTGACGCCTAGCTTTAGAGCTCCCTCGGAAGAAACAGAAGAGACAACTCTCTGATCGCGTAGGTCTCTAGCCAAATAAGCCATCGTGGCGAAAGCGACACTTCCACGCTCGCGACGGATTGCCAAATCCGTCGCTTAACGGCTGGCTCTGGCGCTTGTCCTGAGCCCTTTGTCCCTGGGCCAAAGGACCAGGGGCCTGCCGAAGCAATCCAGCCGGAGCATGGATTACTATGACCTTCCGAGAGATCTCAGATACCAAAAGAGGGCATCGGGTTCATGAGGTGCTAACCCGGCGCCCTCTTTTTTTGACCATTGAGCTGCTGAAGACTCAAGTTCCCTCGTAGAGATCACCGTCAACACTCGCCGTGTTCCTGTCTCCAGCCATTCTCCAGCCCCGCCTCGTCGAAAGCACTCAATGCCTCCTCGTACTCCTCGTCGGTGATCTTGCGACCCAGAATGGGATGGCCTACGGCCTTATGAGCGGGGAAGTACTGATCCATCAGGCTGACGTGGACGCGAGGTGATAAGTTCTCGGCGAGCCAGCGCAGCACCTTTGGCGTGTCTGCCAGGTCGTCGGG
>JAUWYT010000170.1 GCA_030615705.1 Chloroflexota bacterium | reverse complement strand
CAAGGCCGACAGGAGCGTGGATCTGTCCGACCCCTGATAAAGAGATCTGACAAGGAGGTCAACCATGACGTATGAATTGCTGGCACCTGTGGCGAGTATATCTGCGCTGTTGTTTGCGACTTACTCGGCCTGGCGCGTTCTTAAAGGGGAAACCGGCACCGCTCGCATGAACGACATTTCCCAGGCGATCAGAGAAGGTGCTATGACCTATCTGAGGAAGCAATATAGAACGATAGCCATCTTTGTGGCTATATCGGCGATAGCCTTGGGCCTTGCTTTGGGTGCCTTCACCGCCTTGGCTTTCGTTACCGGTGCGGTTTTCTCTGCGCTGGCCGGGTACATAGGCATGGCCGTGGCGGTGAGGGCCAACGTTAGAACAACTCAGGCGGCGAGGGGTGGGGCGGGCGGGGCATTGATGACCGCCTTTCAGGGCGGAACGGTGATGGGCATGATGGTCGTTGGCCTGGCGCTATTAGGCATCTATCTCCTGTATCTTGCCAGCGGGGACCCCTTTGAGGTCGTTGGGTTTGGCGTCGGAGCGAGTTTGGTGGGTTTGTTTGCGCGGGTGGGGGGAGGCATCTACACCAAGGCTGCCGATATAGGGGCCGATCTGGTGGGCAAGATCGAGGTAGGCATACCGGAGGACGATCCGAGAAACCCTGGCGTGATAGCGGACCTGGTGGGCGACAACGTCGGCGATGTGGCCGGGATGGGGGCGGACTTGTTCGAATCCAACGTGGGAAGCATCCTGGCCGCCATGCTCATAGGTGTGATCGGGGCGACGGAATACGGAAGAGAGGGCGTAATCTTCCCTCTAGCGCTTCAAGCAGCGGGGATTTTTTCGACGATCCTCGGAACGCTCTTGGTGAGAGCGCTGAAAGGCACCAAACCCCAAACGGCCCTCAATGGGGGAATGTTCGCTTCCGGCATTTTGGTCACTATAGCAGCCTGTTTCCTGGCACAAGGGATGTTTGGCAGGTTGAACGTGTTTTACGCCGCGCTGTCAGGCATAACGGCCGCCGTTTTGGTTGGCTTGATCACCCAATACTACACTTCATCGGATAAACCTCCGGTACGGGCGATCGCCGAGTCGTCTCAAACAGGATCCGCCACCACTATCCTCACCGGCCTGGCGATGGGGATGAAGAGCGCTGCCCTTCCCGTCCTCGTCATTTGCGGGGCGATTCTTCTGGCACACGAGTTCGCCGGCGTGTACGGCGTGGCAATCGCTGCACTGGGGATGCAGTCCATAGCCGGGATCATCGTCGCTGTGGATGCCTTTGGCCCCATCGTGGATAACGCCAGCGGGATCGCGGAGATGGCCGGCCTGGGCCCAAAGGTTAGAAGGACTACCGATGCGCTTGACTCAGTGGGCAACACGACCAAAGCCATCTGCAAGGGGTTCGCCATAAGCGATGCGGGGTTCGAAACAATCGCTTTGTTCTTGGTCTACACGTTGCATGCGGACCTCGAGACGGTCCTCCTCACCGACCCTTCGGTCGTAATCGGGCTGTTCATCGGGGGCATCTTGCCCTTTGTCTACTGCGGCCTATGTCTGCAGGCGGTGGGAACGACGGCCTTCCAGATGGTTGAGGAGATACGAAGGCAGTTCAGGGAGATCCCGGGCCTGAAGGAGGGGAGGGCCAGGCCGGATTACGCCCGGTGCGTGGACATAAGCACGGCCGCGGCCCTGAGAAATCTGCTCGCCCCTGGCCTCATAGCAATAGCTATCCCCATCATCGTGGGCTTCACCCTTGGGCCGGAAGCCGTAGGAGCCTTATTAATTGGCAGCATCATAACAGCCTTCCCCATGGCGATATTCATGGCGTACGCGGGCACAGCTTGGGATAACGCCAAGAAACTCATCGAGGGGGGCCATCTGGGCGGCAAAGGCTCGCTAACGCACCGCGCAGCGGTGATCGGAGACAGCGTAGGGGACCCATTCAAGGACACGGCCGGCCCTTCGCTGGATGTGCTGATGACGATTCTGACCACGGTTTCGATTCTGTTCGCCCCGCTGTTCTTAAAGAGGCTATAGTGAAATCCTTCGCTTACATGCTGCCCAGGCTTCTGGGCTCGCTGCTTCGCAGGCCCTTCACCGTGAAGTACCCTTTCGCCCCCGCCGAGGTTCCGCCCGCTTACCGGGGCGAGCTGCTCTTCGACGCCGAGGCCTGTGTGGGCTGCGGGCTCTGCGTGCGCGATTGCCCAGCCTTCGCCCTGGAGTTGGTGGAGGTGGCCGAGAACCGCTATCAGCTCGTCTTCCATCGAGGGCGATGCGCCTTCTGCGGGCAATGCCAGGAGAGCTGCCCCCCAGAGGCCATCGTCCTGAGCACCGCCTTCGAGTTGGCCACAGCCGATAAAGGGTCCCTGACTGGCCCGGCCGCCCAGAGTAGCGCCGGTCCGAAATAGGCGTCGTAGCGCTATGCAGCCATGGGGCAAGCCGGCGGGCTCTGCAATCCTGGGCGGTATCCTCATACTCACCGCCGAGCTTTCGACCCACTTTTGATTGGCCGGTCGGGAATACCGATCATTGCTGCATTTCGCATGAGAGGATGTTCAACAATGGCGAAGCAAAAGCAACTCGTTCGCACCCTGGGCTTCCTGCAAGTCCTGATGCTGGGGGTCGGCGGGACGATGGGCGCGGGGATATTCGTGCTCATCGGCCACGCCGCCGGCATGGTCGGGCCAGCTCTCATCCTGGCTTTGCTCGTCGCCGGCCTGGTGGAGTTCTTCACGGCCCTGGATTACGCCGAATTGGCCTCCAGCTTCCCCATCGCTGGCGGCGGTTACGCGTACGTCAGTCGGGCCAGGGAGGGCTTCTTGCCCTTCAGCGTGGGCTGGGTCAGTTGGTTCGGTGCCATGTTCTACTGCGCGCTGAGCGCGGTAGGCTTCGCCCTGTCGCTGAGGATCTTCCTGCCTGTCCTGCCCGTCTCCGCCACAGCGGTGGGTATCGTGGCCATCTTCACGATCGTCAACCTGCGTGGCAGCGAGGAGGCGGGCCGCACTCAGGTCATCCTGGCCGGGATATTGCTGGCCTCGCTGGCAGGCTACGTCCTCCTGGGGCTGGTGCTGCCCGGCGGCTTCACCTGGGCCCAGTTTTACGACGAGGGCGGTTTCTTCATCCACGAGGGTGGGATCAACAATGCGGTCAAGATCTTTCGGACCATCGGCCTGATCTACGTCCTCTACGTGGGCTATGAGGTCATCGGCACAGCAGCCGAAGAAGCCAAGAACCCGGGTCGAAACCTCCCCATTGCGATGGTCGCCACACTCTGCATTTGCACGGTGGTCTACTGTGCTGTGGCCTTCGTCTCCCTGGGTGTCGTCTCGGTCGAGGCACTGAAGAACTCCTCCGCCCCGCTGGCCCAGGCAGCCTCGCACTTCCTGGGCCGGTTCGGCGCGCCGTTGATGGGATTGGCTGGGCTGGTGGCTACCCTCTCCTCGCTGAACACGGCCATGATCAGTTCTGGTCGGGTCGCTCTGGCCTTGAGCCGTGATGGCTACCTGCCGCCCTTTCTCTCGCGGATTCATCCCCGCCTGAAGACGCCACTGCCAGCCATCTTGCTCAGTGGAGGGCTGATCGCTGCTTGTGCTGCCACCGCTCGGGCAGTGTTCCTGGGCTACGTCGCCAACTTCGGCTGGCTTTACCTGACGGTCTTCGCCAACCTGTCCCTCATCTGGTTACGCCGCAAGTTCCCGGAGCAGGAGCGCCCCTTCGAGGTGCCCTTCTATCCGGCTGTTCCCCTCATCGCCGCCGGCACCTGCGTGCTGATGGGAGCCTTCATCGAGCCGGGGGCCCTGGCCTTGGGTGGTGGGCTGTTGGCGTTAGGGCTGCTCGTCTATCAGTTGCGGCAGCCGGTGGCCCACGTGGTGGAGGCGGTGGCGCGGACGGTGGAGGCAGCCCGGCACGAGATCCTGGTGCTGGTGGCCAACCCCCTGACGTCTCAGAGCCTGGCGAAGATGGCCCTCATGCTGGGCCGGGCGCGGGAGGACGCGAGCGTGGCCGGCCTGATGCTGGTCAAGATACCCAAAACCACGCCGTTGGCGTTGGCCCAGGAACTTCTGAAGCGACGCGAGAGCGAACCTAAAGCGCTGCTTAAGCAGGTAGCCGACTACGTTCACGAGCAAGGAGTGCCGGTGCGGACGTTGCTGCGAGCGACGCGAAGCATCTCGGCGGGTATCCTGAGCGTGGCCGAAGCGCGGAGCGGCGTGAGGCTGATCCTGATGGGATGGCGAGGTCAACTGACCACACAGCGGGTGGCGGGCAGCGTGGTCAAAGATGTGGTTCGGGGAGCCAGGTGTAACGTGGCCGTGCTGCGCGACCGGGGAGTGGATGACATCCGGCAGGTGCTCGTTCTGATGGGCGGTGGCCCACATGCCCGGCTGGCCCTGCGGCTGGCCTGGGACATCGCCAGGAGTGGGGGGGCTCAATTGACGGCCCTGCGCTTCGTCCCGGAGGGGGGCGAAGTGGACGTGGGAGTGGAAATGGACGTCCTGCGCCAGGGGGTCGAAGACGTGCTGGGCGAGGTCACCGACGCGGTGACCACCCGCCTGGTGCGCAGCGACTTGTTGGTGTTCGACACCCTGGCCGAAGTGAAAGCGAAAGGCTACGATCTGATTGTCGTTGGGGCTTCGGAGGAGTGGTTCCTGCAGCACATGCTGTTTGGCTCCATCCCCGATCAGATCGCCGAGAAGGCTCCCTGCTCGGTGCTGATGGTGCGCAGGTACGAGCCTTCAGGTGTATCCTGGCTGCGTCGGACCTTCAAGCGGTTGCCCCCCTC
>JAUWYT010000135.1 GCA_030615705.1 Chloroflexota bacterium | reverse complement strand
CATCTCGTTCATCCTCTTTTATCCGGCCTCAGGTGCGTTTGTCACCCTGTCGCAGGCGACGCTGATGGACACCGACCCCGCCCGCCACGAGCAGAACATGGCGCGCTGGACCTTTGCCGGCTCGCTGGGCGTGGTGGCCGGCCCCATCGCTCTGGGAGCGGCGGCGACACTAGGCCTGGGCTGGCGCGGGCTGTTCCTCCTGTTTGCCGGGCTGACGCTGATCCCGCTGGCGATGATGTGCCGCTTTCGGTTCGCCATCGGGCGGTGGGGATCCGCGAAGACCGGCTTCAAGGCGGGCCTGGTGGACGCTCTGCGCGCGCTGCGGCGGGGCGAGGTGCTGCGCTGGCTGACGCTGTTGCAGTTCTCCGACCTGATGCTGGACGTGCTGCTGGGGTTCCTGGCGCTGTACTTGGTGGACGTGGCGGGCGCAACGCCGGCCCAGGCCGGGGCAGCGGTGGCGGTGTGGACGGGGCTGGGGTTGCTGGGCAACCTGTTGCTCATTCCGCTCCTGGAGCGCGTGCGCGGCCTGCGTTACCTGCGTTTAAGCGCGGTGGTGGAGCTAGTGCTGTTCCCCACCTTCCTGCTAGTGCCAGGCTTCTGGCCTAAGTTGGTGCTGCTGGGGCTGTTGGGCCTCTTCAATACGGGCTGGTATTTGATCCTCAAAGCGCAGTTGTACTCGGCCATGCCGGGGCAGAGCGGCACGGTGATGACGGTGGGGAATGTGTTCGGATTAGTGGGCGGATTGATCCCGTTGGGATTGGGGCTGGTGGCCGAGCGGTTTGACCTGAGGGTGACGATGTGGCTTTTGCTCTTGGGACCAGTGGCGCTGCTGGTTGGCATCCCGAAGAATGGAGGTCATCCACTCAGCGGCAGTGTGGGGGCAACGCGCTGAAAAGGGTCAGCGCGCCGATGAACGCCTCCGGGCGGTTGAGCCGCTCTGAGGAAAAGCCGCCTGTGCGGAAAACCGAAGGGTCTTGATGCATGGCTTTCTGACTCTTGCCAAAGGGGTTGAAATCTGGTATACTGTTTGGGGAGAGTAAGCATGGACGAAAAAGAGGCTGTAAGAGATTACGTCGAGGCGGAGGCCGAGGGCAAAGCCGGGGAGCCGGCTCTGGTGGCCTCTTTCAATCCGCCTGACGACCCAATCGAAGCCAGGGTCTACAGGGTAGATTTCACACCTGGCGAAGCCTGGTCGGGCAGAGCCCCGAAGTGGTGGTGGGTTGTGGTCAGCAATTTACCGATGAATCTCTACCAGGGTGAGAAATTCACTGCCGATGAGGTCTACAGCTTCCACCTCGGGGTCACGTTGAGGTTTGCGCACAGCCAAGGTTATCCAGACATCCCGGACTTCCTGCTAGACTGGATAGCAGAGGGCGAGTCCTCTGACAGAGCAAGCCCTGCTCACAATCCTGGCGCCATCTAAATCCAAAGAGCGACCACTTGGGCTGTGGCTTTCTCAACAAGAGCCATCTGCGCTGCTCACGCAGGTGGCCTTTTCATTTGGTCTGATGGCCGGATGGTCTGATGGTCCCCGGTCAAGTGGTCTCTCAGTTTTTCGTACCACCTGACCGCCAGACCAAGGACTATCCGACCAAGGACTATCCGACCAAGGACTACCTGACCAATGACTATCTGACCTGGAAACTACTGCTCTCGTGCCTTGAGTTTCCGCTGTGTTTGTGGTAAAATAATCGTGAGAGGTAAGGGAGGATTCAAAATGGAGGAGAAGATCTTGGTGGCCGTTGCCTGGCCCTATTCATCGTCATACGTCCACGTAGGCAATGTGGGTGGAGTATACCTGCCAGCGGACATTTTCGCCCGCTACCAGCGTCTGAGAGGGAACGATGTCCTCATGGTCTCTGGCTCGGACAGCCACGGCACGCCCATCACCGTCAAGGCTGACGAGGAGGGCATCTCCCCCCGGCAGGTCTTTGAGCGCTATCATCAAAGTTTCCTGGACGATTTCACTAAGCTGGGCCTGACCTATGATCTCTTCACCCACACGGACACCGAGAACCACCACCGAGTCGCTCAGGACATTTTCCTGACGCTCCTGGAGAACGGCTACCTCTTTCAGAAGACAACGCAGCAGCTCTACTGCGAAAACTGCCACAAGTTCCTGCCCGACCGCTACGTCTACGGTACCTGCCCCCACTGCGGCAGTGAGGACGCCCGCGGCGACCAGTGCGAGGCCTGTGGTCACCCCCTGGATGCCATTGAGCTCATTGACCCCATATGCAAGCTCTGTGGTCACCGCCCCGTGATCCGGGAGACGGAGCATTTCTTCCTCGATCTCCCCGCCCTGAACGAGCGACTGCTGGAATGGGTTCAGGATAAAACGTACTGGCGGCCCAACGTCTACAACTTCACCCTTAATTATCTTAAGGAAGGATTGCAAGAACGGCCCATCACCCGCGACATAGAGTGGGGCATTCCCGTGCCAGTGGAGGGCACTTGTCCTGCACCCCAAGTACAGGGCTACGAGGGCAAGAGCATCTACGTCTGGTTTGAGGCTGTGATCGGCTATCTCTCAGCCAGCATCGAATGGGCCAGGATAACGGGGGAGCCAGAGAAATGGAAGGAGTGGTGGTATGAGCCTGGCCGCAGTTTTTACTTCATCGCCAAGGACAACATCCCCTTCCACAGCATCATCTGGCCAGCCATACTGATGGGGACCGAACGGCTGTACGCTGAGGAAGGGTCGTTGAACCTGCCCTACGACGTGCCATCCAACGAGTTTCTGAATCTGGAGGGACGGAAGATATCCGGCAGCCGCAACTGGGCTGTCTGGCTGCCCGATTACCTGGAGCGCTATGACCCCGATCCGCTGCGCTACTACCTGACTGCCAACGCTCCTGAGAGCCGGGACACCGATTTCTCCTGGGCCGACTTCTGGCGTCGCAACAACGACGAGCTAGTAGCTACCTGGGGGAACCTGGCCAACCGGGTTCTGTCCTTCGCCTACAAGAACTTCGACAAGCGGGTACCAGCGCCGGGCCAGTTGGATGAAATAGACCAGGCTCTGTTGGACAAAGTGGAGGCCGCTTTTGACCCCATCGGCCAACTGCTGGATGGCTGCAAGTTCAAAGCGGCCCTGGGCGAGGCCATGGCCCTGGCCCACGAAGCCAACCGTTACCTCAACGAGAAATCCCCCTGGTTCCAGATCAAAGAGGATCGGGAAGCGACGGGCACCACCATATTTGTCGCCCTGCGGGTGATAGACTCGCTAAAGACCCTCTTCTATCCCTTCTTGCCATTCTCATCCCAGGAACTGCACCATTTCCTGGGCTATGATGGGGACATCATGGGCCAACAGTACATCGAGACCCTCCAGGAGGACCACGGAGCCCACCAGGCTCTCCGTTACGATGGAAGCGGCTTAGAGGGAGAATGGGCTCCCAGCCAGTTACCGGCCGGCCAGGTCTTGCGTAAGCCCAAGCCGCTCTTCAAAAAACTGGACGAAAGCATCGTGGAGGAGGAACTGGCGCGGCTGGGAGTTGGAGCATGACCGCGCTGGCACAGTCCCCTGACCACTCGACCATCTGACCAAGGACTAACGAACAGACCCCCGCCGAACGCAAGCGGGGGTTTACTTTTTGGGAGGAGTGATGTAAAATAGCCTACGAGGTGGCCTATGCCCGACCTGTCTGTCCGTTCCAAGAGCTCGTTGTTGATGCTAATCATCGTAGCCTATCTAGTCATAGGCATACTCTACGCTGTCAAAACACCTCCCTGGCAGATGCCCGATGAGCCAGCCCATTACAATTACATCAAGTACCTGGCAGAGAACTATCGCCTCCCCGTCCTTCAGATGGGTGACTACCCTCACGATTACCTGGAGGAGATCAAAGCCAAGCAATTCCCTCCTGAGATGTCCATCGAGCCCCTCCGCTACGAGTTCCATCAACCGCCGCTCTACTATGTCCTGGCCACTATTGTCTACAAACTCTTCGCCGGAAGACTATTACCTCTCCGCCTGCTCTCCGTCCTGTTAGGCTGCTGTCTGCTCTGGGTGGCCTATCGCATCGCCAAAGAGATCTTCCCCAGAGACGAGGCTCTGGCTCTCGGCACGACCGCCTTTGTCGCCTTCGTCCCCATGCATATCGCCATCACCACGGCGGTGAATAACGACACCCTGGCAGAATTGATTCTGGCGGTGATTCTGTGGATGTTGGTGAGGTATGTCAGAGACGGCGATGAGGGGATTGGGCGATTCGTTGGGCTGGGCGTGCTGATAGGGCTTGGGTTGCTGACCAAAATAACGACCCTGGTTGCGATTCCTTTGGCCTTGGCCGCAGTCCTTGTCAGAGAAGGTTGGCTGGAACGACACCGAGAATCCACCCTTCGGGCTCGAGCCCTCAAGGGCGAAGCCTTCGCCCGGCGCTTCCTGCTTCTTGCTCCCTGCATCCTGCTCCCTGCTCTCCTCCTCGCCCTTCCCTGGTTCCTTCGCAACGTTCTAGTCTACGGCGGATTTGACATCTTTGGTCTGCAGAGACACGATGCCATCGTAATTCGCCAGCCTCGTACCGCGAAATGGCTGGTCCAGTTGGGCGCAACCAGATTCGCCAAGGAATTCATCCTCACCACCTTCAGGAGCTTCTGGGCCCAGTTCGGCTGGATGGGCATCCTGGTAGACGAACGAATCTATTTGATCCTGGCTCTGCTCTGTGCCGTGGTCGGGCTGGGCCTTGTCCTCTTTGTCATCAGAAATGTCAGACAGCGCACGTTATCTTCGCCTCAAAGAATGGCTCTTGGCCTCCTGGCTCTGTCAGCTCTCTTAACTTTGCTCTCCTATCTCTGGTACAATCTTAAGTTCGTCCAGCACCAAGGACGCTATCTCTTCCCTGCTCTAGTTCCCATTGGCCTGGCCTTCGCTTTGGGCCTGCGGGAGGTATTAGCCAGAGACAACGCCAGAGCAGCGGCCCTCTTGTTCTTGGCAGGCATCCTGATCTTGGCAGCCAAGGGCTTGGTAACTGGGGACTTCAACAAGCTAAGCATCTCTTTGCTGGGCGGTGCGGCAGCAGCCTTCGGAATCAAAGCGGTCCTCTCTGAGAAACACGAAGATTTAGTTTTCGCTTTACCCTACCTGGGCTTATTGGGACTGGACCTGATTTGCCTGTTCAGGTTCATCGTTCCCTACTTCATGCCAGTGTAACACCGGTCCATCATAAACTCGTGGAGGTGTGAGGATGAGCTTTTTCAAGAAGATAGCATCCGTGTTATCACCCAAAGGTGCTGAGGAGGGCGACGTGCTTTGGGTTTACGTGTGCTGCGATAAGTGCGGCGAGAAGATCAAGACTCGCATTGACTTAAGGCACGACCCGACGCCTAACTACAGCGATGAGGGACGTGTCACCGACTACGTCTTGCGCAAGGTACTTATTGGCAGTCAGCGCTGTTTTGAGCCCATCGAGGTGAAACTGACCTTCGATCCCCAACGTCGGGTGATCTCGCGAGAGATTACTGGCGGCCAGTTCATAAGCAAGGAAGAATACGAAGGCGTTGAATAGAGGATCGCTGAATAGAATTCGACGTCTTAAGCTGAGAAGGTCCCTCAGGGCCTAGTTTCAGCGCCTGAGACTTCGTCGTGAGCTCAGCC
>JAUWYT010000041.1 GCA_030615705.1 Chloroflexota bacterium | reverse complement strand
CCGCCCGGCGTGGGCACGGGGAAGAAAGCGCCCGACGGGCGACGTGGATTGTTTGTGCACCTAAAAGGTGGCAGCCAGCACTTCTGGCTGTTCTACGACTTGGCCACCCGCCGCTTCTTGGAGCGCAAACTGGAGGTCATCCGGCTCGTGCGCTGCTCTGAAAACGAGCCAGCCGTCGAGTCCGACTTCGACGTCTATCCCATCATCGAGCAGGCCAAGTGGCACGTGGTGGGCCGACTGCGGCAGGCGCGGGTCAAGCTTCCGAGGCTTAGAGCGCCGCAGAACCACATCCTGAACTGGCTCAAAACTCGACGAAGGAACGAGATTATCGAAGAACTCCTGGCCTACTTTGCCGAACCACTACAGGATACCTACCTGCGCCAGCTGCGCAAAATCTGGCAGGCCAACCGCGATAACAGCTCGGCACTCCTTAACATTCTACAAGCCTTTGTGCGCGACAATCCTGTCAGTCATCCGGAACGGCCCGAAGTGCCGGAGTTGGGCGAGGACGATCTGACCCTTGTCTGCTATTTGGCCCTGGCGTGAGTTGCCCATCTCAAGAGCGGCGACCGGGTGGGACGTTCCCGTTCAGCTACGCCCTTAGGTTCTGTTGCGAGCAAGAGGTAGACCTATGAGTAGACCAACAGTTCACTACGACCCCCAAAGCGATGTGGTCTATTTCCTGGTGCGAGATGGAGAGGAAGAGAGATTTGTGGAGGTGGCCGAGGGGGTCAATGTGGAGTTAGACGAAGAGGGGCAACTGCTCGGCGTGGAGATCATGAACGCTTCACGCTTTCTACGTGCGACCATCGGCCCTTCGGCTGCGCTCAGGACAGGCCCAGAGCGCCTGGCCCAGTTCGGTCGTGTTAAAGCTTGAATCTGAGCCAATGACTCCACGGGGAGGCGACGGCCTGCAGTTCTACCACATCTTCAGCAAGGGACTGAGACAAGAAGACATGGGGTATTCTCGTTGCCCCTTCACGATTTCCTAATGAAGTACGGCCAAAAACTGGATCCAGTATCACTCGCTAGGAGGCATCACCAGAAAAGAGGCCCTTCCCTCAGGAAGAGCCTCTAACTGCTTATAGTGTGCTTTGAGCGAATATCGTCCACATGTTGTCTTTGGTACCCGTGGCAGAACTCGCACCTGCAGCCTGCTTATAAGCATACGCCCCAGGACCAAGAGCAGCCACGAAGGGCTTTCGTGACTTTCGTGTCGTTTCGCGGATTTCGTGGTCCAAAGGCCCACGAAGCCACGGCGGCTAAGGAAATGGCGCGGGTGCGGGAGATCGAGGCGAAGGCAGATCGAATAAGAGACAGCCCACCCAAAGGGTGGGCGTCGGGCCGGAGATGCTATCTCCGGGGGGATGTTCATATTCTATAGGTCGTCACAGCCTGTTCCACTCGTCAGTTGTGATCTTGCGGCCTATGATCTCTTCCACTTCTCGTATCATCATCCGAAGCTGAGGCACGGAATACTCAGCATTGGAAGGGATTGCTAAGCGATGCTGCTCGTAGACCATAAACTGGTGCCGCGTGCCGGAGAAGGGGCCATCGAAGCCAATTGCCCGCAACCGCCGGATGAAGTCTCGACGTTTACATGGCGCCCACCGGCTCATAGCTCGGCTCCTTGTTCAGATCAATGCCAGCAATCACCGGCAGCGGGTGTTTCAGTTTGAGGCCGACCAGTATCCAGTCTTCTAACGTGGAGCGCAACTCCTCTTCGCACTCGCGCAGAGTGGATCCAAACGCCACCACCCCCTTGCACGGCGGAATGCGCCCGGCAAATGTGCCATCTTCCAATTTGTCGTAGACGGCGTGAGCCATCGCCTGTTCTACGTAGCCGCTCAAGATAAATCGTATCACCATCAAGCACCTCCATTGTCACTTTCGACGCCGGCCTCGACGTAGTCGGCCATCTCCGGCACCGACCTGAAGCTTCTTAGCCCACCTCGCTTGTACGCCTCCGCCGCTTCCCGTTCAGCAGCAATCCAGGACTCGGTGTAGCAGCGAGCCTCATCATCCACTTCCAGGAACTCGTCACGGATGACAGTCAGGACTTTGTAGAGTTTCTCCCAATCACGATCGGAGAGACCTTCCATCTCCTCTAATAGTCGCTGCTTGTAGTCTATCGCCTGCATACTCGAATCTCCTTACGAACGCTAGGTGACAATCTGCACTGCACTGAATTATACCCTATCCTCTGCGAACGGTCAAGGTATCAATAGACCACGATTCTCCCCAGCACCACTCGGTCACCCTGAACCGCACTTCCTGACCCATCCAGCACCGACAAACGCTCCAGGGTCGGTAGATAATACATCCCCACTTCAAGCAGATATTCCCCAGGTTGGGTATCGGGAGCAATGAGCAATGCATAGTTGTCACGCACAATCTCGCCGAACTGCCACTCGGTGGTAGGGTGTGTGCCGCCCAGTGGCTCACTGTCCATCTGAGCCACTATCTGGTTGTCGGCGTCCAGCAGATGGGTGAAGACGGTGTAGCGCCTCTCCATCTCAGCCAGTGCCTGCCAGTAAAGGGTCAGCATAAGGGTCTCGCCGGCTTCGATCTCTTGAGTGCCCGAGCTATAGCTCAGAAGCAGGGCTTTATGGCCGAGATTGGCCGCCACGATGTGCTGAATCGAGGAGCTAACCTCCGTGGGCGGCATGACGTGAAGCGTGAGGTAAGCCCCGAGGAAACTACGGTAGGAGCTCCGGTAACCCTGGTCGCTCAGCCACCGCTCCGCCAGGTGGTCAGGATCGTACTGCTCCGGATAGCCGAACGTGACCAGCCAAACCCGCGAGTAGCCTTCAGTCAGGGCGGCCAGAGCCTGACCGGCCCGATGTTCGATGCGAAGATCATGGCGGCAAAGAAGACGAGAGGGCACACCAGGCGGACGGTAATAGTCGAAAAGCGCTTCCTGGAGGGGATTACCAGGAGAAGCAAATCACCCTGCTGGACGTGGTCCCGCACACAGTCCATCGTAAGTCTGTACTCGCCCTTGGTGTAGGCATCATCGAAGAACCAGTTGTGCAAGGAAATGGAGCTGGCAGAGACGACGTAGAGCAATCCCAGAACCAAGGCCCAGGGCGATTTGTCTCCCATCCACCCTTCGACAAGCCGTCGTGGTGAGCCTGTCGCTTGTACTGAGCCCAGCCGTGTCCTGAGCACGTCGAAGGGTCGAAGTGAACCATCAGGACACCGCTCCAGCCCTCGGGCCACGAGAATGATGAAGGCCGGAGCGATGACCAGCAGATATCGCTCCTGAAAGAAAGGCATGATGGGGTTGATCAGCCAGGCAAAGGCGAGGGGTATCAGCAACCAGGCCTACAAGAGCCAGGGCCGCCAACGATCCCCATCAGCCCAACTGCGGAAAGCAGCGGCAAGGCCGAGGGCCACTAACAGCAGGAACGCTAAGGTAAGATAATCTCCCAGGCTTGTACTGAGCCCCGCCGTGTCCTGAGCACATCGAAGGGTCGAAGTAGGCATCTTGACCGTAGTCCCCACACTGGAAGCAACAAAGCTTCTTTTGACGATACTAATTAGGCCGGGCAAGGTCAGCTCATTAAACCGGGCACTGGCCTTGCCGCTGAGAAAGCCCTTTTAGCCAGCACCCATGGTAAATATGTCAAAACTAGAGCGGCCTGGACGGCTAACCAGCACCTCAACCTTCCTCGGTCACCTCTCCACAGCGCAATCAGGAGAGCGTTCTCGGCCACGACAACGAAAAGCGCGTAGTAGTGGGCAAGAATGGCCGCTGCCGTCGCTAAGAGGTAAGCGATTCACAAGCCAGTAGAGCCGGAGCGAGCGTCTTGAGCGGTTTGGCTGAGCTCACCGTCCAAGCCCTGTCGAAGGGCGCTCGCGGAGGGTCCTTCGACGGCTCGACTGAGCTCGCCGAAGTCGGCCTCAGGATGCCTCCCCTCGCTCGCCTGAAAAAGTGTCCCCTAGCGAATTTCGCTGGACACGATCCTGGCCAAGAGAAACATCGAGAGGGTGATAGAAAAGGTCGCCAGAGCATACATGCGAGCTTCTTGGGAATAGTAAACCGGAAAGGGGGAGATAGCACAAAGAAGCGCCGCCAGGAGACCCACCAGCACGCCGAAGCCCAACCGCGCCAATCGGTAGACGAGAGGCACGGTAAGCAACCCCAGAACGAGGGATAGAAACCGCAGGGCAAAGACGCTGGAACCGGCCAGCCTGACCCAGAAGTAAAGGAGAAGGTGATAGAGCGGGGGATTGGTTTCCGTGCAGGGGGAGACCGTGGAAGGCAGGGGCAGCTTGCTCACGTAGGCGCTGTGGGCCTCATCACCCCAAAGCTCCTGGTGATCCAGGCGGTAGAGCCTGAGGGCGAAGGCTGTCAGCAGAAGGAGAATCA
This sequence comes from Chloroflexota bacterium, assembly GCA_030615705.1. GTDB lineage: Bacteria > Chloroflexota > Anaerolineae > VGOG01 > VGOG01 > JAUWYT01. The sequence continues at coordinate 4,759 of JAUWYT010000041.1, read as the reverse complement.
GGACGATGTTCCTGAGCTTGATCGAAGGGCCTGTCCTGAGCCCTTTGTCCCTGGGCCAAAGGACCAGGGGCTTGTCGAAGGGAGCAAGGTGAGTGAATTGGGCTTTCACGCCCGCCCAGCGGACTGGAAGGGCTGTTCCACGTGCAGTTTGTGTCCCAAGGCGATCAAAAGCGCTGTCCTCTCAGCTCGCGGTACAGAAGCCAGCTCACCGTCGTCAGACCTATGCCCAGCAGGGCCACAGGTGCGTAGGGAAAAGTTGCCGGTGGGGCCAGAGCCACCTCAAAGGCATCTATCGCACAGCGATTCCCCGCGGAAGCCGGATTCCTCTCCTCGGCCACCGTCAGGCGCAGAACGTGTTGGCCACTCCCCGCCCCCCGCACCAGAGGCACCCTGGCCCGCCACTGAGGACGGGGGCTGTAGAGATCAACGTACGAGCGGCCCTCCTTGTCTCTATCTAAGCCTGTCACACTGCGGCCATCCAGCGTGACTAACAACCGCCCCCCCTGGGCGTCCATTTGGGTGAGCAAATCTACCCGGTCGCCCTTGAAGGCAAAAGATAGGCTGGCCCCAGGTGTCTGGCTGGCCAGGTGAGCCTGGCCGCTGGCCCGAGGTTCGATCTCAGGCCGCCATCCCTCAGCTCCCGAAACGGCTGGATTGGCCTCTTCATAATGGCCACGCCCAGCCACTCTGAAGCCCGCCGCAACGTCTTTTACGGCGTAATAGACCCGCCGGGGTGTGAAATCTACGTCCACCACGCGGAAATAGTACTCGGCCTGGTCCGGGGTGATGTTGCCGACCTGGCGGAAATACCAGATGTTGAAGACCCCAGCCCAAGGCCATTTTGAGCGGGCCAACTCTATGCCTCGCAGGGTATAATCAGCCTGCTGCTCCTCGTCCACCCTCTTCCAAATGAGTTCCTCTTCCGAGAAGTCATCCGGCGCTGCGTTCCAGCCGTACTCGTTGAACCAGATGGCCTTGTTGCCATCGCCGTGCTTTTCCATGATCTCCCGCTGCAGGAGGACACGAGAGAAGTTTAGCACCTGGGGATGGGGGGAATCCTCTGGCGGGCGATCCATTCCAAAGGCATTCGCCGAGAGGATGTCGAAGTAATCCTTAGCCCCGGCTTTGTACATCTCTTCCAAGAATTGTAAGTCGTTCATGGATCGCCACTTGCCGGGCTCAGGGTGGGGCTCGCCCAAGGTGGTGGCCAAGGGAGCGCTCAGGACGTAAACATCGGGATCGGCCTCTTTGGCCCGACGATAGGCTATCTTTAGGAGTTCCACGTAGCCGGCAGGGTCCGCAGGGCGGTTGCCCCACTCAGGGAATATGTTGGGCTCATTCCAGATTTGGATGTAGTGAATACGGCCCTGATAATGCTTGACGAACTGATAGACGAAGTCACCGTAGTCCTCGAAGTTATCGGGGGGGCGCTCCTTGAGGGTGTTATCCTGGCGTGTCCAATCGGGAGGACGGTCGAGGCGAGCGATGATCTGCAGGCCGTACTTGTCGCAGAGCTCGACGATGTGATCGTACTTCCCCCAGCTACTCTGCCCGTTGGTGACATTGGCGAAACTGTCTGGGCGGGGCTCTATCTCCGCCCAGACGAATTGCTGTTTCACCCAGCCGATCCCTGCTTCTCGGGCCATCCTTATCGTCTTCTCCCGCTTCCACTCCTCTACCTCACGAGCCAGAAAGAAGTTAGCCCCATAGGCGTTAACATCAGTATTGGGTATGACCCGGGGCGGTGAAACCTCCGCCTCGGGAGTTCTGGGAGAAAGGGTAAAAGACAGGACAACACCGCCCAAAGTGAGCACCAGTGCTGCCAAAGCCAGGGCAAGCAAATATGCCCTTGTCCTCAATGAAGAAAAGATTAGGCTGAAGGTTTGCTTCATAAAGAACTCCGTGAGGTCATCCGCTCTGGACTCCTTGACACCCCAGATTCTTTACAAACAGAGCAAGATTTCCCCGTGGTTTGTCACTCCGAGCGGAGCTTGCGGAGCCAAGAGTCTCTGGTCCGCTCTCACGCGAGATTCTTCGCTCCCTTCGTTCGCTCAGACCTGTCCTGAGCACTTTGTCCCTGGGACACAGTACCAGGGGCTTGCCGAAGGAATGACACCCTTTGACTTGTCGGTTTGAGGCGAAGCTTCGCTAGATCTTGTTGAAGAACATCAACACTCCCATCACCACAAACAGGCCTGCCGCTCCCTTGCGCAGCAGGTCGGGTGAAACAAAGCGGGCGATGACTTGTCCAGCCAGCGTACCAATCAGGGTAACCGTAACCAAGGCCAGCGCAGCGCCCAGAAAGACTATCCAGGGACGGTCGGAGTTGGCCGAGGTGAAGATCACCGCCAACTGGGTCTTGTCCCCCAGTTCCGCCATGAACAACAGAGCGAAGGTGCTCCACAGTAGTTTCCAGTTTGTCACGATGTCGAATTCTCTCATCCATGCCTCCCTTCACCAGAGCTTCACACTAACTTTTTCATCCCCATCAGAACCTTTTCCGCCGTGGCCGGCAACTCCTCGATCCACACCCCCGTCGCATCGTGGATGGCTGAGAGTATCGCCGGTGCGGTGGGCAGGGTGGTCATCTCCCCCGTCCCTTTGGCTCCGTACGGGCCCGTCGGATCAGGCACCTCGACGATGATGGGCACGAGCTCGCGGGGCATGTCTAGAACAGTGGGGATAAAATATTCGCTGAACTTGCGGGTCTTGACCACTCCCTTCTGCTGGATGTACTCCTCCATGAGGGCATACCCCTCACCCATGTGCACCCCGCCGCCAATCTGTCCTTTGATCATCTGGGGGTTGATGGCCCGGCCCACGTCATGCGCCGAGTAGAGCTTGAGGACCCGTACCTCTCCTGTTTCGGCATCCACTTCCACCAGGGCGATTTGGGTAGCGTATCCATAGCTGATGTGGGGATCGCACATCCCGGTCTCAGGATCAAAGGGCGTGGTTGGCCTGGCGTCGCGGCCGTGGAAGGTGTAGCGGGCCTCGATGTGGGTCTCGCCCTCCTCGGCCCGCAAGGCCGCGTACCACTTCTCCCTGGCCAGCCGACAGGCCGCCATCACCGCGTTGCCGGAGGCATAGACGTGGCGGGAAGCAGAGGAGCTTCCGGCGTCAGGTACGTCGGCTGTATCCACCAGGGAGATGTTCACCCTCTCCACACCGATCCCCAGCGTCTCGGCCGCGATCTGGGCCAGGGCAGTATGCACCCCCTGTCCCACTTCCGAAGCTCCAATCTTCACAACCGCCGTTTCCACCTGCCCAGAGTCGTCCAGGGAAAGCTCGACCACCGCCGTGGATTTGTCGTCGAAGCCCATGCTGTATCCCACGTTCTTGTAGGCGCAGGCCACCCCAATGCCGTACAGCTTGCCGTCCGCAGGTGCGGGCTTCCCTCCGACAACCCGTCGTGGTGAGCCTGTCGCTTGTACTGAGCCCAGCCGCACCCAGTGTCCGTTCTCCTCGCGCCAGCCAGCAGTCAGTGCTGCCTGCCGCAGCGTCTCCTTGATGCCCACCCCAGGCGGCATGGGATTGCCCGTGACCGCGATTGAGCCGTCCTCGAAGAGGTTCCTCATTCGGATCTCCACCGGGTCCATGCCCAGGGCCTCAGCCAGCTTGTCCATCTGTTGCTCGTAGGCCACCGGCGGCTGGGTGGAGCCAAAACCACGCATGGCCATAGTCACGGCGTTATTGGTGTAGACGGTATAGGTATCTATCTTCGCGCTAGGCACCACATAGGGTCCGGCAGCAAAGCTCGTGGAGTTGGCCATCACCGGGATACTCGTGCTGGCATAGGCTCCAGCATCGGAGATGAGCTCGATCTCCATCGCCGTCAATTTCCCGTCCCGCGTGCCTCCGGTCCTGTAGCGCATATAGTACGGATGGCGTTTGCCGGTGCGGCACACCGACTCCTCTCGGCTGAAGACCATCTTCACCGGGCGTTGGAGGCAGTAGGCACACAGGGCCAGGAGGTGCTGGATATACATATCCTCTCGCCCGCCAAAGGCTCCCCCCACGGCTGGCACGATCTCGCGCACGCGGTCTTCGGGTAAATCCAGCATATGGGCAGTCTGATGCAGGTCATCGTGGGACCACTGAGCGGCGGCAATGACAGTGACCCGCCCCTCTTCATCAATATAGCCCAGGCCAGCTTCGGGCTGCAGGTAGGCGTGCTCCACGTAGGGGGTGACGTAGTAGCCTTCGACAATGACGTCAGCTCTGGCAAAGCCGGCTTCCACGTCCCCCTTGCGAATTTTGAATTGCTTGAGCACGTTAGTGTCCCTCTCCTCGTGGACCAGGGGCGCATCAGGCCCCATCGCCTCCCGCGGGTCGTCCACAACGGGCAGCGGCTCATAGTCCACTTCGACCAGCCTACGGGCTGCCTCAGCGATGCGCTCGCTCTCGGCCGCTACGATGGCGATGCGGTCGCCTACCCAGCGCACTTTGTCTCCCTCAGCCACCAGCACCGGCTGGTCCATGATGTTGATGCCGTACTCGTTGACAGGAACGTCTTTGTAAGTGAGGACGGCGACCACACCCGCGCAGGCTTCGGCCTCGCTCGTGTCAATGTGCAGCACCCGGGCGTGGGAGTGCTCACTCCAGACCACCTTTGCATGGAGCATCCCTTCCATGTAGAAGTCGCCAGGGTACTTGGCTTTGCCCGTGACCTTAGCCCGGGCGTCAATGCGCGGCAGACTCTGACCTACAACGCTCGCCCTCATGCTTCTACCTCCTCGGCGGCCATCTAATGGCTTGC
>JAUWYT010000263.1 GCA_030615705.1 Chloroflexota bacterium | reverse complement strand
GAGGCACAGCGCAATATGGCCGCTCAGCGGGCCAAGGTGCGGGGATTCGTCATCCGGTTGGCAGTGGTGTGGCTCGGCATCTTCGTCGCCCTTGGAGTGGGAGTCAAGCTTCTTAGATTCGACGTGAATTTCATGTACGATAGGTTGGGCTTCATTATCGAGGGGATTAAATACACCTTGTTGGTGTCGGCAGCAGGCATCACCTTGGCCATCATTTTGGCCCTCTTTGGAGCCTTGGGTCGGCTTTCTAAGAATCCCATCGCCAGTGGCATTGCCACCTTCTATGTCTCTTTCGTCCGAGGCACGCCCTTGCTGGTTCAAGTCTTTATGTGGTACCTTGGCTTACCGCAAATTGGGCAGCAGTTGGAGGAACTGGGCTTGCCTGGGGCGCAAAGACTCCTGACATTGCCCGCTATCCCGGCCGGTATCCTGGCCCTGGGCGTGTGCTACGGCGCCTACATGACAGAGACCTTCCGGGCCGGCATGCAATCCATCAGTAAAGGGCAGACTGAGGCTGCTTATTCGGTGGGCATGACGCCAGGCCAGACAATGCGCCGTATTATCCTGCCCCAGGCTCTCCGTGTCGTCATCCCCCCCATAGGCAATGACTTCGTGGCTATGCTCAAGGATTCGTCTCTGGTCTCCGTGATGGGCGTCTGGGAACTGACCTACCGCGCCACCAAAATGGGTCGCCGCTACTTCCGCTCCCTGGAAACGCTGACTGTGGCGGCAATTATCTACTGGATCATGTGCGTCATCCTGCAGGCACTGCAGGCTCGGCTGGAGGCCTACATGGGTCGGGGCGAGAGGAGGTGAGATGGCAGCACCCATCATCAGGGTTCGGAGGCTGGAGAAGTGCTTCGGCAAGCTCTACGTCCTACAGGGAATAGATCTCGATGTGGAAGTGGGCGAGGTGTTAGTAGTCATCGGCCGCTCCGGGTCAGGGAAGAGCACATTTCTGCGCTGTCTGAATTTTCTGGAGGAGCCGACGGCGGGCACCATCGAAATTGACGAGGTAGTCATCCCTGCGGGGGAGCCCAGTCGCGAGCACCGCGTTCACATCCAGCAGATCCGGGCCAAGACCGGCATGGTCTTCCAGCACTTCAACCTCTTCCCTCACATGACAGCCCTGGGGAACGTCATCGAGGGGCCACTCACGGTCAAAGGGATGTCCAGAGAGGAAGCTATCGAAATCGGCGAACGGCACCTGGGCCGGGTGGGCCTGATGGACAAGCGCGACGAGTACCCAGCTCGTCTCTCCGGCGGGCAGCAGCAGCGGGTGGCCATCGCCCGGGCCCTGGCCATGGAGCCCAAGATCATGCTCTTCGACGAGCCAACCTCGGCACTGGATCCGGAGCTGATCGGCGAGGTGCTGGACGTGATGAAGCGCCTGGCGCGGGAGGGGATGACCATGATTGTGGTCACCCATGAGATGGGCTTCGCCCGTGAAGTAGCCCATCGCATCATCTTCATGGATGATGGAGTGTGGGTTGAGGAAGGGACGCCAGCGCAGATGTTCGATAACGCCAAGGACCCGCGCACGAAGGATTTCCTGCGACATGTCCTGTAGCGGCCAACACCACAACGGCCAAGGCGCTCGCAGTGGGAGCCAGCAACCCTACACCAACCAACAGTACAAAGAGGAGTCAGAGATGACTCTTCTTTGTGGTTCTTACTAGTACATCTCGGCAGAAGTCCGCCAGCGGTTGTGCTGAACTCATGCCGCGTGTCATTCTGATGGGAACGTAGTGGAGCGAAGAATCTCACGCTGGAGTGGGCAAGAGACTCTTCGCTCCGCAAGCTCCGCTCAGAGTGACAGAACTGGCGGTGGACTTATGCCCCAGTGTACTAGTTGGGTGGCCTCATGGGTTGTGGGAGGCAACTCCTCTGCCTAAATCGAGCTCTGAGAGCCCTTCTACAACGGGTGAACCAGGCTCGGGGGCATGTTCTAGCACCAACTCTGTAGAGGCTCTGGTAAGGGGGGCAATCCGTCCATACCATACTGCTTCGCGGCCCTGGTCATAACGGCCTTCAACTCCTTACGGACCTCGGCGGGCACTTCGGGGGGCTCGTACTCGGCGATCAGGGCCTTTGCCCGCTCGCGGGCGCGCTGCACGATGTTCTTGGCTCCGCGATTCTCCCAGATGTTCTGAGAGGCCCGGTCAATGACGGCTGAGGGAATGTACTGTTCCTCTCTGAACCACCTGCGTGTGTGCTCGGTGGCTAAGAAGTTGCCGTGGTGTCCTACTTCCCGCATTAAGGCTGTAGCCAAGCTCTCCTCGCGGGCTTCGACTCCAGCGAGCAAATGCTTGGCCATGCCTATCACCTCAGCGTCTATCACCACCTTCTCGAAGCTCAACCCGCTCTCAAAGTCGGACATGCCTGCCCCGCAGATAAGGTTGATTCCAGCCAGGGCACCTAAAACTACCCCCATCGCTGACTCCAGGCCGGCCTGCGCGTCCACGATCTTGGCGTCGCTCAAGCCCACGTAGCCGTGAGTGGGCAGGTCCAAGTATTTGCCTACCTGGGTGTAGGCACAATTGATCATGACGGTCTCGATGGAGCCCATAGGCGTGGTGCCCTCGCGCATCTCAAACATGGCTGGCGAGCCGCCATAGATGATGGGCGCACCGGGGTTCACCAACTGGTGGATGACTACGCCGCTCAGGGATTCAGCAGTATGTTGCACGACCGAACCAGCGACGGTCACCGGAGCGGTGGCTCCAGCCAGGGGCATGGAGATGAGCACTGCCGGCAGGCCCCATTTGGCGCAGTCCATGAGGTTCTGACAGGTGATATCGCTCCAAAGGAGGGGTGATGACGGGCAGATGGCCATCGTATTGGCGGGCTTGGCGGCAATGGCCTCCTCGCTGCCGAAATAGGCCGCCAGCAGGTCCTTCATAGCATACCAGCCCTCGATGCTGAAGGCCCCACCACAGAGGGGTTTAGTGCCATAGAGCAGCATCAGATAATAGCGGTAGCTGTCCGAAACCATCTTGGGCACATCGGCACACAACAGCGAACCAGCCTGGGCGTCAATCTGGGGCAAGCCTTCCACCACTTGGATAAACCGCACCAAGTCCTCGGTGACGGGAAGGCGGTACTCATCGGTGACGCGATCTATGAGATGTAGAGCGGTAGCGCCGGGGTAGAAGCAGACGTTGTCCTGCCCCAGGCGCAGGCACACCTCCCCCTTCAGGTCGTAGATATCCACGCTCGCTGGGGCAGTCTTCAAGGCCTCCTCAATCATGTTCTGAGGTATCTTGGCGATCTTCTTCTCGAAGTCCACTATGGCCCCGCCCTCGGCCAGGAGTTTCAAAGCGCCCTCACGATACACCAGCACGCCGGGGTCCCACAACAGCTCGTAGGCCTCGGCCACGATGCGTTCCACCAGTTCCTGCTCCAGGAGTTCCAGCTTGGGTCGCATAG
>JAUWYT010000057.1 GCA_030615705.1 Chloroflexota bacterium | reverse complement strand
CTTTGATGGTGTGCAGTCCACCATCGCTGATATGGCCGTCGCAGTGGAGGCAGCCAGGCTCATTGCCTATCGTGGTGTCTTTCCCGCGGTGAAGCAGGGGCCAGACCCCTTGACATTCCTGGCAGCGGTATTCGGCCCCGAGGTGGCGATAGACGTCACCGGCAAAGCCATCAGGCTTCACGGGGGGTATGGATGTACCAAAGACTTCCCGGTGGGACGCTACTTCAGGGATGCCAAGACGCTCTCCTTGCATCCGACATCTGATTCTCTGAGGTTGACCGCTGGGAAGATGCTCTTGGGCGTACCCTTAGGCCCTCCCCCTGGGGCTGGCGGCCCACCCAGGTAAACCGCAGTCAGGAGATCGTGCCCAGACTTCGGAAGTCTCCGAGAACGCTCTCGACGAGTGCGATTGAGGCTGAACCTGAGCTTGTTTGGGCTATGGGCATCTTGCTGAAGACTTCCGAAGTCTATCCTCAAACATCCTCTAAGCGAACCGGCTTGTTCATCACAATGGAATGCGCCCCGAAGCGAGCTCTTAATGCCGTGTTGCCGGTTCGCGGCTTCGCTCCATTAGCCGAAATTGCAGATCTATGGTATAATGAGGGCGGAATTGAAGTGCTGTTGGGTTATGTGAGTTCTTTAGAAAAACTAGACGGAAAAGGCTTTGAACAGGAGTAGTAGGCCATCCCCACAGAGAGCTGGGTAAGGGTGGAAGCCCGGCAGGGCGCCGATGGGGAGCGCCGAAAGGCCGAACTCGCCTGGGAGCCGCAACGGTGAAACGTAGGGGCGGAACGCCGTGTCCGCCCCCGGAGTAGTCGTTGCCGAGTAGCGATCGTTAGATGCTGAGAGCGGATGGAGAGCGTGGGGCTGTAGCGCAGTTGGGAGCGCGTCTCAATGGCATTGAGAAGGTCAGGGGTTCGAGTCCCCTCAGCTCCACTACAACCATCAAGCAGGGTGGTACCGCGGAGAAGCCCCCTTCGTCCCTGAGGCGAAGGGGGCTTTTGTTGACATTAAGAAAAGGAGCAGACAAATGACTGATCGTTATGTCCCTCAAGAGATCGAATCCAGGTGGCAGAAGCGCTGGGAAACGGACAGGCTGTACTATGTCACCGAGCGGGACGACAGGCCCAAGTTTTACAACCTGGTGATGTATCCCTACCCTTCCGGAGACCTGCACATGGGCCACTGTCGCAACTACGTCATCGGTGACGTGGTGGCCCGCTACAAGACGATGCTAGGCTACAACGTCCTCAACTCCATGGGCTGGGACGCCTTCGGGCTGCCCGCCGAGAACGCCGCCATCAAACAAGGCATCCACCCCCGCACCTGGACCGAAAGGTGCATCGCCAGGATGAAGGACCAACAGCGCAAGATGGGCCTCTGCTACGACTGGGACCGGGAGATTTCGTCCCACGATCCCAACTACTACAAGTGGAATCAGTGGTTCTTCATCAAAATGTACGAGCGGGGCCTGGCCTATAAGGCCAAATCACCCGTCAACTGGTGCCCCAGTTGCAGGACCATCCTGGCCAACGAACAGGTCATCAACGGACGCTGCTGGAGGTGCGACTCGGTGGTCACTAAGCGGGAGTTCGAACAGTGGTTCCTCAAGATCACCACCTACGCCGATGAACTGCTGGAGGACATTAAGAAGCTGGACCACTGGCCCGAGCGGGTGAGGGTCATGCAGGCCAACTGGATAGGCCGTAGCGAAGGGGCCGACGTGGTCTTCAAGTCGGAGCAGGGGGACGACATTGTCGTCTTCACCACCCGTCCCGACACTCTGTGGGGCGCTACTTTCATGGTGCTGGCCCCGGAGCACCCCCTGGTGGAGAAGCTCACCGCCCCCGAAAAGCGCAAGGAGGTCGAGGAGTACAAAGAGTTCGCCGTGCTCCAGAGCGAGATCCAGCGCCTGAGCGTCGAGAAGGAGAAAACTGGCCTCTTCATCGGCGCCTACGCCGTTAACCCTGTCAACGGCGAGCGCATCCCCATCTGGATCGCCGACTACGTGCTGATGACCTATGGCACCGGCGCCATCATGGCCGTCCCCGCCCATGACGAGCGGGACTTCGAATTCGCCCTCCAGTTCGGCCTGCCCATTATCCCGGTCATCGCCCGACCTGACGGCGTTGCCAAGAGTCTGGTGTTTCCCGGGTCTGTGCGCGAAGGATTCGCCGACGAACTGAGGGCGGTGGACATCAAGTTCGAGGCCAGGCCGGTTGGCGAGGTGGGCGAGGGGTTGTACGTCACCCTACAGGGTGACCAGCAGATAGATCGTTACATCGAACTGATACAAGAGTACCTCGTGCCCGATAGCTGGAACGACGTGGTGGGCTCGCCCTGGATCTTCATCTTCGATGATGGCCTTCGCGAGTTCAATTCCGTGGAAGCTGACCGCGAGATCGTGGCCCGCTGCAGGGTCCTGAGCGCGTCGAAGGGCAACGTCCTGAGCCCGTCGAAGGGCAAGGAACTGGAGCCAACGGTGCGAGACAAGCCCTTCGATACGCCTGCGGCTACTCAGGACAAGCGCACGATTATGGAGATGCTGTGGGACGTTGAGTTTTACCGGGACGTGCTCTTCCACGCCGAGTACGGGACGATGATCAATTCGGGCCCGCTCACCGGAACCCCTGGCGACATGGGCGTGAGACGCACCACCGAGTGGCTAGAGGAGAGGGGCGTCGGTGAGTACGCCGTCAACTACCGGCAGCGGGACTGGCTCATCAGCCGCCAGCGCTACTGGGGCACCCCCATCCCCATCATCTACTGCGAGGAGTGCGGCATCGTCCCCGTGCCTGAGGAGCACCTGCCTTTGCTCTTGCCTGAAGAAGTTGACTTCACCCCCACGGGCACGGGCGAATCGCCCCTGGCGACGGTGCCCGAATTCGTCAACACGACCTGCCCCAGGTGCGGCGGCCCAGGCCGGCGGGAGACCGACACCATGGACACCTTCGTGGACTCGTCCTGGTATTACCTCCGTTACTGCGACCCCCGCAACGCCGAGAGGCCCTTTGACCCGGAGAAGGCGGCCTACTGGATGCCCGTTGATCAATACACCGGCGGCATCGAGCACGCCATCCTGCACCTGCTCTACTCCCGTTTCTTCACCAAGTTCCTGCGTGACATCGGCCTGACGGAGGTGGACGAGCCCTTCTCGGCTCTCTTCACCCAGGGGATGGTGCTCAAGGACGGCGCGGCGATGTCGAAATCGCTGGGCAACATCGTCTCGGTGGACGAGATCACCGCGACCTACGGGGCCGACACCGCCCGAGCCTTCACCCTCTTCGTCGCCCCCCCGGAGGTGGACTTCGAGTGGTCGGAGCAAGGGGTGGAGGGGACGCATCGCTTCCTGAGGCGGGTCTGGAGCGTTATTTGGGGGGAGGGAGCGGGCGGCGGGCAGGGGGCGGCGAAGCCGTCCGAGACGCAAATCACCGAATTGAGGCGGATGACCCATAAGACCATCAAGAGGGTCACCCGGGACATGGAAGCCTTCAAGTTCAACACCATGCTGGCAGCCCTGATGGAGTTCAACAACTACCTGATCAAGGCCAAAGAGACGCCAGTGGTGGAGACGCTGGCATGGGAGGAGGCCATCGAGGCCCTGTTGCTGCTGCTGGCCCCCTCCTGTCCCCACATTGCTGAGGAACTGTGGACTCGCACTGGCCGACCCTATAGCATCCATCAACAGGCTTGGCCCGTTTGGGATCCCGAGCTGGCCGCTAAGGAAGTCTTCACCCTGGTCGTCCAGGTCAATGGCAAGCTGCGGGACCGGCTGGAGGTGCCAGTGGACATCAGCGAGGAGGAGGCCAAGGAGCTGGCCTTGGCCAGCGATGGCGCCCTGCGCCACCTGAAGGGCTTAGAGGTCAAGAGGGTCATCTACGTGCCGGGGCGGCTGGTGAACATCGTGGCGAAATAGCAGTACAGGGAAGGTCTCTTAACTGGGGAGTGGAGGGCTTACAAAGCGGGGAGAGGCGCAGACCTGTCCCTCTACCCACACGGGGCAGGACGGAGAGCGTCCACTGATGGAATACCTTTGCACCCGTCTTCGTATCACCCTCCACCGGCTGTTCCCGATTTCAAAATCCTTCGACTATCCATAGATTTCGAATGAAATGGTAAGGATGCACTGAACTCAATCAATTATGGCACTTTTGGCCGAAATCGTGTGTCAAGATATTGTGAAAATCGCATGAATTCTGCGTGAAGGGCAGCCTGATTTATTTCATTGTCAATCCGAAGGCTCATCCTCTATGCTTAATGACGCAAATATGCTTGTTTGGATATGCCCTATCCGCAGAATGGGCAAACTCATCAGTGAAAACCCTGCTCTGTCTACGTTCTTCTTCTATTCCTCTTCCGGAGCGCTTCCAGATAGCGAGGCACAGTCACGGCATATGGCCGGTATAGGAAGCGCGAGACGGGGTAATCATAGGCCCCGATGTGGCGTACGAATTGGCCTCCGAAGCCCTCTTTGAACCTATAAACCCCCCACATTGGATCTGATTCGTCTAGGACGTCAGGCGCTCCCCACATGTCATACACTGTGTAGCCTTGGGCCTTGGCCCAGCGCATGGCCTCCCATTGCAGGAGGTGGTTGGGCATCAGGTTGCGGTGCAGGTCTCGCGAGGCACCATACATGTACCAGGCCTTCTTTCCGAAGCGGAAGAGAATAAGGCCGGCCAAGGGCTGGCCCTTGTACTCGGCGATGAAGAGTTGAGCCAGGTTTGCCTCGATGAAAGTCTTCCAGGCATCGCGATAGTAGTTAGAGGGACGGATGATGAACTCATCCCGGGTGCTGGTCTCGACGTACATCTCATAAAAGAGGGGCAGGTCGGCCAGCCCACCTACGCATACCTTTACCCCTCGCCGCTCCGCCAGGTGGACGTTGTAACGGGTCTTGGACGTCATGGCCTTCAACAGCTCGTCCTCTTCCCGTGTCAGGTCTATGAGAATGGTGTTGCGGAATTGGACTTGCTCGGAGGAGAGCCGCCAACCCCGTCCTTCCAGGGTGGTGATGACTTGAGCAGATGGGGAGCTGAAGTCTTCCAGACAGACATCGGGGTCAATCTTAATGAAGATAGCGTGATAGCGCCTGGCTACGTCCTCTAAAGTGGCTAAGACGAGCTTCAGCAACCCATCATCCCTGTAATCAAGAGCTGGCCCTTTGGGCACATACATTATGCAGAGAGGGAGATGGAGGAACCTGCGTCGCAGGATGGAGGCGGTGGCCCGTACCAAGCCATTCTCCTCGAAGAGGAGGCGCAGGGGCTTCCAACCGTATTGGGCTTTGAACTGGCCCCACTCGTGGGATTGCAATATATGAGTATAGGACAGCTTGAGAAGGGCCTTGTTCCAAAGATTGCGCTCCGTTACCTCAGTTACTCGCACTTTGCCTCTATCCTGGTCTGACTCGCCAAGTCACTAACCTGTTGTAAAGCCAGTATAGTAATGGTGAGTAAACGTAGTCATAGGCGCCCAGGTAGTGCACCACCTGGCCTCCAAAGCCCCGTTTGAAGCGATAGACTCCCCACAGGCCATCGCTCCGCTTCAAGAACTCTCTTTCTAGGAGCTCCTCTTCTTCATCAGGGATGCCCCACATATCATAGGTCAAGCAGCCGCGCTCCTTGGCCCATTCGATGGCCTCCCACTGCAGGAGGTAATTGGGCATAAAGTTGCGGTGTTCATCGGACGAGGCCCCGTACATGTACCAGGCCTTTTGGCCAAAGGCAAAAGCCATTAACCCGGCCAAAACCTTGTGTTCAAAAGTAGCCAGGAAGAGTTTGGCAAGGCCCCGGGGTACGAAAAGCTGGTGGGCAGCCTCGTAATATGACTCGCTGTGAATCCCGAAACGATCGCGCTCGCCGGTAAGCTGCAGCAAACGGTAGAAGCCAGGCAAGTCCTTGGCCGTACCTTCGCGCACAGTCACCCCTTTGCGCGCCGCCAGCCGGATATTGTAGCGGGTCTTGGACTTCATGCGGGCCAAAACAGCCTCGGGGTCAGGTGTCAGATCCAACAGGATGGTGCACCGAGGCTGAAGGGTCTGCAGGCTGGCACGAAAGCCTAGTTCCGTGAGTTGTGGGGCCAGTGTAGGGTCTTCAGCCAGGTCGGGCTCGATCTTGAGGAAGATGGCGCGGCGCTGGCGGCAAAGATGGTGCAAGGCCTCCAGCAGAGTTTGTGTCACTTCTTCATCGGCCCAGTCCGCGATGGGCCCCTTGGGCGCATAGGCGATGGTCTGCAGACCCAAGGGCAAAGGGCGGAAGAGGATCTGGGCACCGGCCAGCAATTGGCCTTGATCCTCAATGGCTACACGAGCGACCTGCCAGCCGAATCTCTCCTTCAGTTGGCCCCACCGGCTCGATTGCAGGATGTGGCCCCCAGGAGACGCGGCCACGAAGGAGTTCCAATCCTCTTCGCTTATATCGCTGGGTAAGTGAACGCGCAAAGCTGGATCATCCTTTCCTCGCTGATGATGCTATTATACCATATCTTTCGCAAAGAGCCACTTTTCTGCTATTTGCGCCTGCGTAGCAGGTCGGGGGGCGTGGGGGGTGTCCCCCATCTTCCTCTTCCCCCTTCTCCAGTGCGGGATATTGGCCCACCGGGCCTGCTCCTAAGTAAGGCAAAAGTGGGATTGAGGGGATACGTCTCGACTGAGCTCGACGAAGTCCCCTCAAACTCCCCAGGCTTCGCTGCGCAAGCCCCATTTGCGCCAAGGCACGGCCAAGGCTTTGCGCCGTCCACCCCAGGGCGAGGCCTACGGACGCATCGAGTGCCCCAAGGGAGAGCTGAGCTTCTACGTCGTAAGCGATGGCTCGGCCAACCCGTACCGTGTCCGAATCCGTCCACCGTCGCAGATCAACCTCGGCGCCCTGAAGGAGATGTGTGAGGGACACAAGATACAAGACATCGTGATCATTCTGGGCAGCATCAACCTGACCATGGCGGACTTGGATCGCTGATCGCGTATCGCTGGAAGGGGAGATGGTGTTTTGGTTTGAAGGGCTGGATACGGCGCCTGGTGCGGGCCATTGACAGGGTGGCTGAGGCCATATACCTCAGCGGCATCTATCCCTAGACGCAGTAGACCGCAAATCCCAGTTCCCACGCCGCCGGATTGCGGACGTGGGAGCCCGCACCGTTGCCAACTGCGGTCTACTGAGACTGTTGTTGCCCCATTCCTGTGAACTTAACGGAGGAGAGGACGTCTGAGCTTGGCTCAGGTCCCTGCAGAAGCAAGCTTCGGCGTCCAATACCTTCATTGGCGAGGTGGACCGGATATCGAGCCCTTGCCAGCGGAAAGCTGGCGGGGGCTTTTCTTGACTATTGAGGCCACATAGGCTACAATAGGGCCAGGAGAAGGTCACGGTTGCTGAGGTGACCGATGCGGAAGCGCACCATATCATTTTGAGTGCAAATGCAGGTCAGAACCGAAGTTTTACAGGTGAACCCCATAGAGCCAGAAGGCGCTGTAATCCGGCCGGCGGCGGAGGTGATCCGACAGGGCGGGCTGGTGGCCTTTCCCACAGAGACGGTCTACGGCCTGGGAGCAGACACCTTGAACCCGGAGGCGGTGGCCCGTATCTTCGTCGCCAAGGAGCGCCCTCACAACGACCTCATCATCGCCGACGTCGTGGAGCTGAACCTTGTGGCACGGTACCCGCCGGAGGGCGGGTGATCCGTTTGTAGTGATGAAATGAAGGTGAGGTTATGTTCTCTACCAAGGTCGAAGATAGCATAAGGGGGTCATCACTTGTCGTCCCGACACCCCCTTACGGGTAGTGGTGCGGGTGTTATGTGACACGGACATCGAAACCATCGCCGTCGAGGACCCCTCAAGTGAGGTGATAGGCATTATCTCATATTTCGACATCCTGGTCCACTATCGAGACGCCGACCTGGACCGGGGCGTGGCCGCCGGCGTGACGAGCCACAAGGTCATCGCCATCTCGCCGGACGGCCGTCTGGACGAGGCCATCCATATCATGGTGGAGAAGCGCATCCGTTTCCTGGTAGTCACCGAGAAAGGGCCTGAAGGCCGCACGCCGGTGGGAGTGCTGTCAACCACCGACGTCATACGCCACCTGCTGGGCCCCAGGTGGATGT
>JAUWYT010000054.1 GCA_030615705.1 Chloroflexota bacterium | reverse complement strand
AGCCAGCTTGGCGATGCTGGTGGTCTTGCCCGAACCATTGGCCCCTACCACCAGGATGACCGTGAGCAAGCGTGGCTCATTGACGCAGAAGGGAGGGCTGCTATCCAACATGGCTATCAGCTCCTCTTTCACCATACCCTCCACGGCTCTGGCATCACGTACTCGCTCTTTACCGACGCGCTCTCGCAGCCTTTCCACAAGTTCAACTGTGGTATTCACCCCGACATCGGCCTGGATCAGGAGCTCCTCCAGCTCCTCCCACACTTCCCCGGTGACCTCGTTTGCCCCAAATAGGCCAGCGACCCGTCCGAAAAAAGACTGGCGGGTGCGCGTCAAGCTGTCCTTGATCTTTCTCGAACGACCGAACACAACCAAGCTTACCTCCAATAGTAATTATACTACAAAGAGGCTATTATGACAAAGATAACCAGATGGCGTGAAAGGTGTTGTTATTCTTGAGATAGTTACCCATGCAAGCTCAAAGCGGACACTAGCCGCGTTTTGAGCGCTGGACTAGTGTCCAGCGTGAGCTTGGGTGATTCTTGAGGTAAAAGGGCACTTGTGGTATAATCTCACCCAGGAGGATCCTAAATGCAGTTGACACACCTAGATGAAGAAGGGCGGGCACACATGGTGGACGTGGGTGGCAAGCCCGACACCAAGCGAGTGGCTGTGGCCAAGGGCGAGATCACCATGCGCCCTGAGACGCTGGCCCTTATCCAGGAGGGGGGCATCACAAAGGGCGACGTCCTGGCCGTGGCCCAGGTGGCCGGCATCATGGCTGCCAAGCGAACCTACACGCTGATCCCTATGTGCCACCCCTTGCTTCTGACCCACGTGGCCGTCGAGTTCACGCCCGATGAGGCAGAGAACCTCATCGAGATCACCGCCACGGCGAAGACAACGGGCAAGACGGGCGTGGAGATGGAAGCCATGACTGCCGTCGCTGTGGCCGCGCTCACCATCTACGACATGTGCAAGGCTGTGGATCGTGCCATGCACATCACCAACATCCGCCTGGTCCGCAAAAGCGGAGGCAAGAGCGGGGAGATAATACTGGAAAGGATTTGAAGGCTTGAGAGGAACCATCGTCGCCGTCTGCACCAGCAAAAAGAAGGGAATACGCAAAAGGAACGTGGAGGAAGCCGAGTTGAAAGTGGATTGGGGCATCGTTGGCGACGCCCACGCCGACAACTGGCACCGCCAGGTAAGCCTCCTGGCAATGGAGAGCATCGAGAAGATGTGTGCCCTGGGCCTTAACGTCGGACCAGGCAGCTTCGCCGAGAACCTCACCACTCAGGGCATAGACCTCCTCTCCCTGCCCATCAGCTCGCAGGTGCAGGTCGGCGACGAGGTCGTACTCGAAATCACCCAGCACGGCAAGATCTGCCACGACCGCTGCGCCATCTACCAACAGGTTGGCGATTGCGTCATGCCCCGCGAGGGTATCTTCGCCAGGGTCATCAAGGGCGGCCAGATCAGGACAGGCGACGCAATCGAGAGCATACAGCCATGAAACTGCGCTGCTTCTCCTGCAAACGAACATATCCATACGACACCTACCGATGGCGCTGCGAGTGCGGCGGCGTCTTCGAACTCGAGGGCACCCCTGGCTTCGCCAAGGATGACATCGAGACGAGCGATTTCAGCCTTTGGCGCTATCGGGCCATGCTGCCGGTGAAGTACGAAGAGGGCCTCATCTCCTTAGGCGAAGGCTTCACCCCCCTGGTCGAAACCCAGGTTTATGGCACAAAGATCCACTGCAAACTGGAGTTCCTGGCTCCAACGGGGTCTTTCAAAGACCGGGGCACAGCCGTCTTAGTTAACGTGCTGAGAGGGCTGGGGGTGAAGAGAGTGGTGGAGGACTCCTCGGGCAACGCAGGGGCCAGCCTGGCAGCCTATGCGGCCCGGGGCAGAATAGAGGCCGAGATATACGTCCCAGCGCACGCCTCACCAACCAAACTCGATCAGATCGCCGTCTACGGAGCCAAGCTGGTGAAAGTAGAGGGACCCCGAGAGAGAGCTGCTCAGGCTGTTCAGGAGGCAGCGGCTCGAGGCGCTTACTACGCTAGCCACTACTACAACCCCTTCACTCTGGAGGGCCTGAAGAGCATCGCCTATGAGATTTGCGAGCAACTGGGCTGGCGCGCTCCCGACAACCTGGTTCTGCCTGTCGGCCACGGTACTCTGCTCCTGGGGGCCTACCGCGGCTTCAAGGACCTGCTGGCCCCCGGCCTGACCGAAAGACTACCCCGCCTCTTCGCAGTACAGGCTCGGCCCTGTGCTCCCCTGTACGAAGCTTACCAACGGGAACTAGCTGATGCCTTCGCCATCGAAAAGTGCCACACCATCGCTGAGGGCATCAGCATCACCCAGCCGGTGCGAGGCCGCCAGGTCTTAGCAGCGGTGCGGGAGACGGGCGGCGCTGTGCTGGCCGTGAGCGACGAGGAGACGCTGCGCGCACGCGACGAGTTGGCCCAACGTGGACTTTATGTCGAGCCAACCTCGGCGGTGGCTATCGCTGCGCTGCTGCGGCTTCGCGGCCTCATCGGGCTTGAGGAGATTACCATCGTGCCACTGACCGGCAGCGGCCTCAAGAGTTCAGCGAAAGGAGGTTGAAATGAGCAAGGAGAGCAATCGAGTGGTGATCACAGGCATGGGGACTATCAACCCTCTGGGTCTCGACGTGGAGACCACCTGGCAGAACCTCGTGGCAGGCAAATCGGGGGCAGGGCGCATCACCCGCTTCGACCCCTCGCCCTTTTTGACCCAGATCGCCTGCGAGGTCAATGACTTCGACCCCGAAGATTACATGGACCGCAAGGACGCCCGACGCCTGGGCCGTTTCATCCAGTTCGCCACCGCTTGCACAGCCCAGGCCCTGGAACAGGCGGAGCTCACCATTGATGAGAGCAACGCCGACGACGTCGGAGTGATTATCGGCTCCGGGATAGGCGGTCTTCTGACCATTGACAAGGGCTATCATGACTTCTTCGAGAAGGGTCCCATGCGGATCAACCCCTTCACCCTGCCCATGATGATCGCCGATATGGCCGCGGGGCAAGTAGCTATCACCTTCGGCGCTACAGGGCCCAACTTCTGCATCGTCTCGGCCTGCGCCACCGGCAGCAACGTCCTCGGCGAAGCGTTCGAAATCATCCGCCGAGGCGATGCCGTGGCCGTCATCGCCGGAGCCAGCGATGCCGCTATCGTGCCCTTCGGCCTGGCCATCTTCCACCGCCTGGGTGCGCTCTCCCAGCGCAACGACGAGCCAGAGCGAGCCAGCCGCCCCTTCGACGCTCAGCGCGATGGCTTCGTCTTCGCGGAAGGTGCAGGTGTCTTGATCCTGGAGAGCCTGGAGTATGCCCAAAGACGGGAGGCAAAGCCGTTGGCTGAAATAGTTGGCTATGGGGCTACAGCCGACGCTCATCACGTCAGTGCCCCAGCCGAGGGTGGAAGGGGCGCTGCCAAAGCCATGGAGAGGGCCTTGAAGAAGGCTGGGCTGGAACCGACGGATGTGGACTACATTAACGCGCACGGCACCTCGACACTCCTTAACGACGTGAACGAGACCAAGGCCATCAAAGCCATCTTCGGCGAGCACGCCTATCGGATCCCCATCAGCTCCACCAAATCCATGACTGGCCACCTTCTGGGCGCGGCTGGGGCCCTGGAAGCCATAGTTTGCGTCAAGACCATCCAGGAAGGGATCATCCACCCCACCATCAACTACGAGTATCCTGATCCTGAGTGCGACCTGGACTATGTACCAAACCAGCCCCGCCAAGCCGATGTCAAGGTAGCCCTGTCCAACTCCTTCGGCTTCGGGGGGCACAACGCGACCATCGTGCTCAAAGCATACGAGTAGCATGTTCAATCTATCCGAATTAGAGAAAACACTAGGAACTACTTTCATAGACAAGTCGCTCTTGCAGCGGGCTCTTACTCATCGTTCGTATCTCAACGAGAACCCCCACTATCCGCTGTCCGACAATGAGCGCCTGGAATTCCTGGGAGATGCGGTGCTTGACTTCCTCACGGCGAAGTACCTCTACAACCATTTCCCGGAGATAGCAGAAGGGGGCCTGACCAGCCTGCGCGCCGCCCTGGTCAAGGGGGAGACATTAGCCCACTTTGCCGCAGCTTTGAACCTTGGCGAATACTTGCTGCTGAGCCGAGGCGAGGCAGAAAGTGGTGGTCGGGAGCGCAAGGGAATCCTCTGCGCTGCCTTCGAGGCGCTGGTAGGAGCGATCCTCCTTGACCAGGGACTTCAAGCTGCCGAGGATTTTCTCCTGAGGTGCATCGAGCCCGCGGTCAGGCACATCCTCGAGGAAGAACTGTACAGGGACGCCAAGAGCATGCTGCAAGAGATGACCCAGGGCCAGCTTCAAATAACCCCCATCTACCGTACCGTAGCCGAGCGGGGCCCCGACCATGCCAAAGAGTTCACGGTCGAGGTGCTCATCGGCAATGAGGTCTATGGCCGCGGCATCGGGCATAACAAACAAGTTGCCGAGCAGGAGGCAGCTCAAGTAGCCCTGCAGAGGATGAGGCAGGAGCTGGGAGAAATCAGACTCTTAGGGTTTTTGAAACCCTAAGAGTCTCTGAAAAAGGGAGAAGGAGATTGCACCTTAAGCATCTGGAACTACAGGGCTATAAGACCTTCGCCACCAAGACGGAGTTCGCGTTCGAGGATGGGATCACGGTCATCGTGGGGCCCAACGGCAGCGGCAAGTCAAACATCGCCGACGCCGTACGCTGGGTGCTAGGCGAGCGGAGCTACAGCGTACTCAGGGCAAAGCGCACCGAGGACATGATCTTCTGGGGCAGCGAAAGGCGCCCCCGCCTGGGCATGGCCCAGGCCTCGATCACCCTGGATAATAGCGATGGCGGGCTGCCCGTGGAGTACAGCGAGGTAACCATCAGCCGCCGCGCCTACCGCTCAGGCGAGAACGAATACCTCTTGAACGGCAGCCGGGTCAGATTAAAGGATATCACCGAGCTTTTGGATAAAGGCGGCCTGGGCCGCCGCACCTACAACGTCATCGGCCAGGGTCTGGTGGACGTCGTCCTGTCACTGCGGCCCGATGAGCGACGAGCCATCTTCGAAGAGGCGGCCGGCATCAGCATCCACCAGGCCAAACGTACGGACGCCATCAACAAGCTGGAGCAAACCAGGGATAACATCCTCCGCGTCAACGACCTCACTAACGAGATCGCCCCCCGACTCAATCGCCTGGAGAAGCAGGCCCAGCGGGCATGGCAGTACAAAGATCTTTCCCAGCAATTGGAGAAACTCTTACACACCTGGTACGCCTATCGTTGGCGAAGGGCACAAATGGCCCTCCACCAGGCTGAGGCCAGGGCCACGGAGCGGCAGGAGCTATCACGGGAACGCGAGGCTGAGCTGGAGGAACTGGAGCGACGAAAAGCCGAATTGAGAGCTCAGCACAGCAAATTACGGCAGAAGCTCAACGACTGGCGACTGAGAAGAACTAATCTGCAGGCTCAAGCAGAGGGGAAAAAGCGGGAACTGGCCGTAAGTGAGGAACGGTTGCGGCTCCTCAGACAACAGAGCGAGGACATCGCACAAGAAATAGCATCTTTAGAGGTCAACCGAGTAGCTCAACTGGAGAGAGTGACGGCAGCCCAAGAAGAGCTAAACCGGGCCGAAGCCCAGCTCCAAGAACAACTGATTCACCTGCAAGAGGCACAGGAGCAATTTGATGCCCGCAGAAGGGAGCGACAGACCGCCTTGGAGGAGCTGACGGAGGCCCAAGACCGAGCTTTCCAGTTGGCTACGGAAGCCGCCGACCGGCGCAACCGCCTGGCACAACTCTCCGAGCGCCGGGAGGAACTAGGCCGGGAGGTGGAAGTAGACCGCAAGGCCCTTGCCGATCATCAGCTTCAGATGACGGCTCTGCAAGACCAGATCGAGGCTCTAAAAGGTGAACTGGAGTCCATTCGAGCTGAGGCCGATTCGTTGACGCTTCAGAGACGGGAAATAGAGCGAGAGAGCCAGGCATCGCGAGAACGCCAGGCTCAATTACAGGCTGCCTTGGCCAAGAGCAAGCAAGAGGAGACTCGACTGCAGGCCCGCTACGATTTGCTGGAGAGAATGAGGCAAGAGGAGTCAGGCTACTACGCTGGTGCGGAGACGACGCTCCAAGCGGCAAGGGACGGTCGGCTCAGAGGTATCGTTGGCCCAGTGGCCAGCTTGATGCAGGTGCCCGCCGAGCTGGAAATGGCCATCGAGGCTGCTTTGGGTCCTCATCTCCATGACATCGTGGTGGAAAGCCTGGCCGACGCCGGGGCAGCCATCCAGTTCCTGAAGCGGACCAGAGGGGGACGAGCTACCTTCCTACCACTGGACAGAATCATGGCCACCGAGAAAACCAGCCAGCCCGTCACCGGAGTTGAGGGTGTTATCGGCCCGGCCGTTGATTTGGTGAAATTCGAGCGGGGGTTCGCCAGGATAGGGCACTACTTACTGGGGGGAACCATCATCGTGCGGGATTTCGAGACTGCCCTGCAGCTGCTGGCTCGCTTCAGTTCTCTCGGTCCCACCAGATCACTCCAAATAGCGGCCCTAACCGGTGAGGTAATCGGCTCCGACGGGGCCGTCACCGGTGGGCCGACGAGAGGCCGAGGCGCAGGGATGCTGGCCCGCGAACGAGAACGGCGCCAGTTGCCCCAGCACCTCGCCGAGGCCCAAAAACGGCGCTCAGACTTAGAGAAAGAATGCCAGGCTGAGGAGGCTCACCAACGCCATTTGCTGGAGAAGCTAGCGAGGTTGGAGAAGAAGAGGGACGATATCAAAGCAAAAGAGGGGATCAAGCTGGGGGAACTAGCCTCCCAGGAGCGACAGGCCGAGCTTTTAGACCAGGAGATGGGGTGGCGGCGAGCCATAGAAGACCAACTGAAGGCCGAAATGAGGGCCCTGGACGAGAAAGAAGCACTGCTCACCAAGGAATTGGGAGATTTGAAGGAGGAAGAGGGAAAAGCTCAAGAGCAGATCCTGGCCTTAAGGGCGCAATT
This sequence comes from Chloroflexota bacterium, assembly GCA_030615705.1. Classification (GTDB taxonomy): domain Bacteria; phylum Chloroflexota; class Anaerolineae; order VGOG01; family VGOG01; genus JAUWYT01. The sequence continues at coordinate 1,134 of JAUWYT010000054.1, read as the reverse complement.
GGACGCTCTGAGTGTTGAGGAGCTTGAGGACAGGCTGGCCGAATTGAAGATAGCCGTAGCTGTAGCTGAGCAAGGCTGCGAGAACCAGAGAACTGTCCTGCAAAACTTGAAGGCCAGTTTGATCCGATTGGATGAGCAAGTATCAGCCAAGAAGGAGAAGGAAGAACGATTGACGGCGGAAAGCCGGGCCCTGGTCACCCGGATAGAGGGTCTGCAACTTAGCCACAAGGAGTTAATGGATCAAGTCCAGGCTGTGGCCGAGCTCATCGAGCCAACTGAGGCAGAGCTGGCCGCTTTGGAGACCGAGCTAGTTGAGATGGAGACGACAGAGGCCCGCCTTCGCCCCTTACTCCGTGAGTACGAAAGCCTACAGGGCCAAGCCGTGCTAGAGGTAGAGCGCCGCAAAGACGAGCTGACCAGCCTGGTACGCCAGATCGAGAATGACCTGGGCCAGGTGGAGATGGAGACAAGCGACTATGTCTTCGGCCAGCCACCACCGTCCCCTAAGCCCCTGGTCTCAGCCCTGCCTCCCATCGAGGAGTTGCCGCACGGACTCGAAGAGGAGCTCGGACGACTGAAGGCGCAAATCAAGGACATCGGTCCCATTAATCCCAACGCACCTGCTGAATACAAGGAGGCTCTGGAGCGCTACGACTTTCTCACGGCTCAGGCCGAGGATTTGGAAGAGGCGGTCAAGGACCTGCGCCAGGTGATCGAGGAGCTGGACGAATTGATGGAGAGGGATTTCAGAGAGACGTTTGAGACTGTACGCAGGGAGTTCAAGGAGTATTTCGTGTCGCTGTTCGGCGGAGGCGCGGCTGACCTGGTCCTTACGAAGCCCGACGATTTGATGGAGACAGGGGTAGACATTGTAGCCCGGCCGCCGGGGCGACGGAAGCAAAACCTAGCACTGCTGTCCGGCGGAGAGAGGGCCCTGACGGCGGTGGCCCTGATCTTTGCCATCCTGAAGGCTAGCCCCACTCCCTTCTGCTTTCTGGACGAAGTGGACGCCACCCTGGACGAAACCAACATCGGCCGCTTTCGGGAGGCGCTGCAAGAGCTATCGGAGCGCACTCAATTCATCGTCATCACCCACAACCGGGGCACCGTCGAGGCAGCGGACACCATCTACGG
>JAUWYT010000108.1 GCA_030615705.1 Chloroflexota bacterium | reverse complement strand
GTATGCTCATTCCATGTTACCAAACCGGGCAGAATATGGTAAAATAAGGTGCTGGACCCACGGGGGTGGATCATGGTCATCGGTACATGCGTTATCGAACTGCGCATCCCCGGCAACAGGTCGCTGAAGGGCAAGCGGAGGGTGCTCAAGTCCGTCATGGCCCGGGTGCGCAACCGGTTCAACGTCTCTATCGCTGAGGTGGGCAACTACGACCTCTGGCAATCGGCTACGCTGGGGGTGGCCTGCATATCTAACGCATCCGACTACGTGCACGGCCTCCTGACCAAAGTTGTGGAGTGGATCGAGACCAACCGCCCCGATGTGGAGGTGGTGGATTATCGAATTGAGATGTTCTAGACAGCTACCGTCCCGCAGGCTTGAAAGTCGCCCTAACAACGGGGCAAGACCGAACTGAAGGTTTGTTTCTGTGCCAAAACATCGTCGTAGCCTGCGGGAGGGTGAACCTTTGAAATCAACGAAAGGAAAGATGCTATGAGCAGCAAGAAAGCCCCGCAACAGATGCGTGTTAACATCGAATTGCCAAAGGATTTGGAAGCCATCTACTCCAACTTCGCCCTCATCACCCATTCTCCCTCGGAGATCGTCATAGACTTCGCCAAGTTGCTCCCCAACGTGCCCAGGGCCAAAGTCTACGCGCGCATCTTGATGACCCCGATGAACGCCAAGCTCCTTCATCGGGCCTTGGGAGAGAATTTGGGGAAGTTCGAGGATAAGTTCGGAGAGATCAAGACACCTGAGCATAAGTTCGAAGAGGAAAAGCCCATCGGCTTCAGGAAGTAGGCAGCCTACCATTGCGGATTTCGGATTGATTCCGCAATCCGAAATCGAGTGAGGGGGTCACTTTGGAAAAACTGGACGCCATTGCAGAGAGAATCCGGCAGGACTTCGAGGCCAAGAACGCGGCGCGGGACGAGGCGCTGCGGCGCTCGCGGGAGTTGATCCGCTATTGCGCCAACTCTATCCGAGCTACCCACAGGGCCGAGTTTGAGAAGGCCAGCCAACTCCTGGCTACGGCCCACCAGGCGGCGTCCGAGTTGGTGGAATGTGTAGCCGACTACCCAGACCTGTACTACGCCGGCTACACTCAGGATGCCATGAAAGAGCTAGCCGAGGCCAGCATCACCTATGCTCTGATCACCGACGGGCCTCTGCCCGATCCCGATGACCTGAGCGTGGAGTACGCCGCTTATCTCAACGGCCTGGGCGAGGCGGTGGGAGAACTGCGCCGCTACGTGCTGGATATAATCCGCCGCGGCCAGACCGAACGGGCGGAGGAGATACTCTCCGCCATGGACGACGTCTACGCCGTCCTGGTCACCATGGACTTCCCCGATGCCATCACGAGGAGGCTTCGCCGCACTACTGACATGGTGCGGGGAGTGCTGGAGCGAACGCGAGGCGATTTGACTATGGCCATGCGCCAGGATAAGCTGCGGGAAGCTCTGCGGGCCTTCGAGGAAAGGGTCAACGCCAATAGCTAAGAAGACCGGCAAAGTCATTCGAGCCAGCGAGATAGGCGAGTATGCCTACTGCGCCAGGGCCTGGTGGCTTGGGAGAGTGCTTGGCTACCGCCCAGCCAGCCTCGAGAGGATGGCGGCTGGCGAAGCAGTCCACATCCGACATGGACAAAAGGTGGTAAGCTATCGTCGCCTGCAGCGCTGGGCGTACGTGTCACTGGCGCTGGCCTTTCTGGCTGGCGCGTCATTCCTTTGGTTGGCCCTGCGGAGCTAGGGGGTACGGGGGAAAAACACCGTGACCGACCCTCGCATGATTCTACTGGCATGTGCTCTGCTTCTGCTTGGGGGAGGCCTGCTTCTGCTCAGACGGGCTCGCTGCCTGCACAAACAGACAGGGTTGCCTCAGGGCCGAGTGATCTACGCTGACACCGGCACCTGGAATCACTGTGAGAGGCCTCTCTTCTCCAGCCGCTATCTCCTGACGGGTAGGCCCGATTATCTCGTTGATGACGGAAGGACAAAAATCCCTGTTGAGGTCAAATCCACCTTTTGTCCTCCGAGCCCCTATCGCTCCCACGTACTCCAACTAGCTGCCTATTGCCTTCTGGTGGAGGAAGAATATCGGCAGCCCCCATCCTATGGTATCATCAAATACTGCAACCAAACCTATGCCGTCGAGTATACCGCGCAGTTGCGGGCGAAATTGTTAAGTGTCTTGGCTGAGATGCGTCAGGATCTCGCCGCCGCCGAGGTAGGTCCCAGCCACGCTAACCCTAACCGCTGTTGGGGCTGCGGCTATCGAGAGAAGTGTGGAGAGAGGTTAGCCTGAAAAGGAGAAATAGGATATAATATCAGCGACTATTCAACAGAGGAGGTTCCCGTTGGCCTTGTACAGCGCGCGACGTGGCACACAAGATATCCTGCCCGAGGATCAACCCTACTGGCGTCACATCCAGGAGCGCATCCATTGCATCGCTCAACTGTACGGCTATCAGCAGTTGGACACGCCCATCTTTGAGGAGACAGCGCTCTTCGAGCACGGCGTGGGCGAGACCACGGACATCGTGGAGAAGGAGATGTACTCGTTCCTCGACAAGGGTGGAGATTCCATCACCTTGCGCCCGGAGTTCACAGCCGGGGTGGTCCGTGCCTACCTCGAGCATGGCATGCATGTTCGCCCCCAACCGGTCAAGGTTTACTCCATCGGTCCCTGTTTCCGCTATGAGCGACCACAGGCCGGACGCTACCGCCAGCATACCCAGTTCAACGTCGAGGCCATCGGCGAGCAGGACCCGGCGGTGGATCTGGAGGTCATGTCCGTCGCCTGGCACCTCTACGAGGACCTGGGTTTCAAGGCGCTCTCTTTTCAGCTCAATAGCATCGGCTGCCCTCGGTGCCGCCCTGACTTTCTAAAAGTGCTCGTTGAGTATTACCAGAGTCACAAGGACAGTATCTGCGACGATTGTCGGCGGCGCCTGGAGCGCAACCCTCTTCGCCTGCTGGATTGCAAGACCGAGAGCTGTCAGCCCATCATTGAGGCCGCTCCTCAGATGGGAGAGTACCTGTGCGACGACTGCGCTGAGCACTTCCAGACCCTGCTTGGGTATCTCGATTCCCTCGGCTGGCCATACACTCTCAGCCATCGGCTGGTGCGTGGCCTCGACTACTACACCAAGACCGTCTTCGAGGTGTGGGCCGAAGGCATCGGGGCTCAGAACGCCGTGTGTGGTGGCGGGCGCTACGACGGCCTGGCCGAGGTGCTGGGCGGCCCGCCTACACCGGGCGTCGGTTTTGCCTCGGGCCTGGAGCGCATAGTCTTGACCATGAAACATCAAGGGGTCCAGGTGCCGACTCTGCCCTCGCCTCAGGCATTGATCGCCCACCTGGACGAGCAGACCAAATTGATCGGGGTGAAACTGGCCAGGGATTTGCGGGCAGCCAGCATCGGTGCGCTTTTCTCCTTCGGCGATCGGAGCCTTAAGGCTCAGTTGCGGCAGGCCAACCGGCAAGGCGTGGCCTTCACCCTGATCATCGGGGAGAGGGAAGCCGAGGCTGGCCAGGTGACCGTGCGCGACATGGCTAAGGGCGAGCAGCACCCTGTAGCTCTGGAGGACGTGACAAGTTGGCTGAGCCAACGGCTTGGTCGAGACTGACCATAGCGACGGAGCATCGTCAGTGAAAAAAGCTGCTTTACTACACCATCCAAAGCTGCCCGAAACGCTGGATTTGGCCGGGGAGATGGCCCATCATCTGGAGGAAAGAGGCGTTTCCCCCTGGCTGTGCTCGGCCTGGGACGAGGACGAAGTCGCCCGCTGTGTGGGTGACTTTGATCTGTTAATCACTTTAGGAGGCGATGGCACTATCCTGCGGGCAGCGCGGATAGCCGCCGGACATTCTGTCCCCATTCTGGGCCTCAACATGGGTCGGGTGGGCTTCCTGGCCGAGATGGAGATCGGGGACTGGCGGGAGAAGCTGCAACGAGTGCTGGCGGGGGAATACTGGCTCGAGGAGCGGGTCATGCTTCACGCTGAGCTTTGGCGGGGCGGAAACGCCCTGGGGGACTTCGAGGCCCTCAACGACGTGGTGATCGGCAGGGCCTCCTTCGCCCGCGTGGTGCGCCTGGCTACCTACATTGATGGAAGCTATCTCACCACCTACGTGGCCGATGGCCTCATTGTGGCCTCCCCCACCGGCTCTACAGCCTACGCCCTGTCGGTGGGGGGGCCGATTTTACCCGCCGAACTGAGGAACATCCTCCTCATCCCCGTCGCCTCCTACCTGAGCCTGGATCGGGCCATCGTGCTCTCGGAGGGGGCGAAAGTCGAGATAGAGGTCTCCACTGACCACCGGGCCATCCTCACCGTTGACGGCCAGATCCACGTGGAGCTGGAGGATGCCGATCGCGTGGCCGTCGGGGTCAGCCCTCACACCTGTCGCTTCGTCAGGTTGCAAGACAGGGCCTACTTCTACCGCACCTTGATGAAAAGGCTATGCCTCCCCTCCTATGAATAAGCCTCGGGACGGGACGGAGAGCATCCCCTACATCGCCGTCCACTGCACAGGGGGATCCTCTGTCTCCACATTGAGCCGCCAGAATAGATAGAAAGGCAGGTCATTGTAAGAGAATTGCGCCTGTTCGATTACATCACCATCAACATCTATTGGCTGGGGCTGAACATGGCAAGCGGCAGCCTCACGCCCATCATCCTGCCCTATCTCGTGGCCCTCTTCGTTGGCGAGGAGGTGAAGGGCACAGCCCTGGGCACTCTGCGGAGCGCGGGGCTGGTCATAGCCATCCTGGTTCAGCCCACGGCCGGCCTGCTGAGTGACCGCAGCACGTTGCGCTGGGGGCGCCGCCGCCCTTACATCTTCCTCGGCACCGTGCTGGACTTGCTCTTCCTGACCCTGATGGGCCTGGCCGGCAGCTACTGGTTCCTCTTCGCCAGCGTGCTGCTCCTGCAGTTCTCCTCCAACATCGCCCACGGCGCCCTGCAGGGCCTCATCCCCGACCTGGTGCCCGAGGAGCAGCGGGGACGGGCTTCCGGCGTCAAGGCCCTCATGGAGCTATTGCCGGTCGTTTTGACGGCCTTCACCACAGCCAGGCTCATCGGGGCGGGGAAGATGTGGGAAGCTCTCCTCCTGGTCATGGGCTCCCTGTTTTTGACCATGCTCATCACCCTGTTTTTCGTCCACGAAGAGCCCATTACGGAAGAGGTGAAAGAGCCCCTCTCCCCGCGACTGGTACGGATCGCCATCCTGACGGTTATCTTCGTGGCGGTGACCGCCCTTGCCGGGGGATTGGTGGGTCTGGTGGGCAGGCTTTGCGGGGGCATGGGAGTGGTGCAACTCGTGGCCGTGGGGCTGGCCGGCCTGGTGGCGATGGCGGGGGCCATCATCCTGGGCGTGTGGTGGAGCGCCAGGGTGGGCATCGGCGAGGGGGCGCGCAAACACCCCTCCTTCACCTGGTGGGTGGTGAACCGCTTGCTCTACCTGGCGGCCGTGGGCTCGATCCAGAGCTTCGCCCTCTACTTTCTGCAGGACGTGCTGCACGTGCCCAACGCCCCGGTCGCCGTGGGCAACCTGATGGTGGTGGTGGGCATCTTCACCCTGCTGGCGGCCCTGCCCAGCGGCTGGCTGGCCGACAGGTTCGGGCGAAAGCCGCTGGTGGCCCTGGCCGGCGTGGCCGGGGCCCTGGGAACCTTCCTGCTCTTCCTCTCCCACACCATGCCCATGGTGACCGTGAGCGGCATCATCATCGGCATGTCGGCCGGCATCTTCATGACCACCAACTGGGCACTGGGGACGGACCTGGTGCCTCCTGAGGAAGCGGGGCGCTACCTGGGCGTCTCCAACCTGGCTGGCGCTGGGGCTGGCATCGTCGGGGCGGGGATCGGCGGCCCGATGGCTGATTTCTTCAACGCCTACCAGAAGGGGCTGGGCTATCTGGTGATCTTCGCCATCTACGGCGCGCTATTCCTCCTCTCCGTCGTTACCCTGCTCGCGGTGCGGCCAACGCTAGAGGAAGGGGCGTAGGTAGTCGAGCGAGGTCCTGGCCTCCTCAATGGTCAGTTCGAAGATGATGGGGCCTTCGAACCCGGCCTCTTTGAGGGTGTCGAGCAGGAAGTCGAGCGGCAGGTCGCCTTCCCCCAGGGGCAG
>JAUWYT010000178.1 GCA_030615705.1 Chloroflexota bacterium | reverse complement strand
CCAAGCGTTTTTCCAAGAAGGCAAGCTGGACGAAGCCATTGAAGCCTTCGAGAGAGCGACGGAACTCGACCCTAAGGGTGTTGCAGCCTATGTGCACTTAGCCAAACTTTTGACGTTGCGTGGCCGCACGAGCGAGGCAGTACGCCAGGCCCAACGAGCCGTCGAACTCGACCCGCAGAACGCCGAGAGCCACGCTATTTTGGGCATGGCCTTAGACTGGGACCGCCAAATAGATGAAGCCATCACCGCTTGTCTGCGAGCTGTTGAGCTCGACCCCAATTCGGCCGAAGCCTATGCCTATCTAGCTGAGGCCTATGTGGACAAGGGCCGCTGGGATAGGGCCCTGGAAGCTGCTGAGAAAGCCGTCAGGCTTGACGATCGCAGCGTTGATGCCCATCGCAATTTGGGTTACGTCCTGGAGAAACAAGGGGATTACGAAGCAGCCATCGCCGAATACGAAACCGCAATATCCCTTCAGCCCAAGCTGAGCTATCTTTACATTAGCCTGGGCCGCAATTACCGCGTGTTAGATGATTACGAGCAAGCCATTGTCCAGTTCCAAAGGGCCATTGAAGTTGACCCCAGCAACCCCAAGGGCCATGCCCAACTGGGGTGGACCTACTATCACCAAGGGGATTACGAGCGGGCCATAGTTGAACTAGACAGGACTATCGAGGTCGATCCTGAGTATGCCAGTGCCTATGGCCACTTGGGTGTTATCTATTACGTGCAGCGAAACTACGAAGAGGCTATCCCCAATTTGGAGCAGGCTATCGAGCTGGGAGGCGGCTCCGAGGAGTATTATTATGAGCTCGGCCTCTCGTATGTCTACCTGGAGCAATGCGACAAGGCTATTCCTTGGTTAGAGAAGGCGCTGGAGATAAACCCTGACTCTGAGCCAGCGTGGGCTGGATTGGAGCTTTGTGAGGGGGAATAAAATCGCCATCTCTAGAGTCTATGTTGGAGAATGGGTAACTTCAGAGGACTGTGGCGGCCCCACTCCCAGCCCAACGAACACCCCAGTCACTCCCGGGCCAACATTCACCCCAACTCCTACTTCAACCCCGACCCCAGGGCCCCAAACCTACTCTATCTCCGGCTATGTGACCGGGCCAGAAGGCGGATCAAATCCCTTCTCTGGAATGCGAGTGGGCATCAGGTGCTATGGTTCAGTATACACCGATCACAATGGTCAATACCGCAAGGACGGACTCGAAGCAGGTCGCTACAGGGTGGCCCCCTATGACGATAGATACGATTTTGTGCCTACCTGCAAGTGGGTTGTCGTTCCACTCAGTCGAGATGACGTGAGCTTCGTCGGGGTACCCGCGGGCCCACCCCCTGGAGTGACCTTGTATGAGCATGATGAGTACCGAGGAATGCACGAGACCTTTACCGGAGACAATCCCGACCTGACGGATAGCTGTATTGGGGACAATATCGTTACCTCTATCAAGATATGAGGCTCCTATATCGCAACCCTGTACCGGGAGCCTAACTATCAGGGAACAAGCGAGACCTTCAGCGGCGATGATCCACAACTCAGCGATAACATCATCGGCAACGATACAGTTTCGTCCATCCAGGTGATGACTTTCACCCCAACACCCACGCGCACTAACACACCAACGCCGACCCCGACAGCTACCCCAACACCAACTCAAACTCCCACGCCCACAGCGATCAAAACAGCTACACCAACTCGAACAGCAACGTCCACACAAATGCCCACGCCGACCAAGACATCAACCAGCACCCCCACGAACACACCAACCGCCACGCCCACGCAGGACGGTTCCGGGCCAATCCTGAGCATCCCCAGCAATATCCCAACCCACGCTAGCCAGACCGTTTCCATGCCGGTCAACTTCACCAGCAACGATCATAGCATCGCCTCCACCGCTTTCTCGGTGGACTTCGATCAAACCTGCCTGGCCTTTGATGCCACCGACAGTGACCAGGACGGCATCCCCGACGCGGTCACCTTGAGCTTGCCAGGCGCATTTAACGTTTCGGTCACCTTTGATGGGGGCGACACCGACGGCGAGTTAGACTTCTTTATCGCCGATCTCTTGCCCCCCCGGGCCTCGCTGTCAGACGGGACGATTGTCTCCATGACGCTGAATGTGGGCAGCCCGCCCAGCGCAACGGAGGTGGCGGTCAACTTCTCGCAAGACCCGGCGGCTTCGTTTGGCAATACGTCGGGTCAGAGCGTCCCAGGCACGACGGACGGCGGTTCGGTGCTCATTGTGCCAACCGGCACGCCGACTGCTACGCCTACTTCAACATGTGCCTACCAGGTCTATCTCCCGCTGCTGCGGGAGAGCCGTTAGTGATCGTGGACATCGTGAAGGTGGCAGCGCACTGGGGGGAGAGGTGTGAGTGAGGGGGCGGTTTGAACCGCAAACATGTGAAAGGCCACGAAAGGCGCGAAATACTTTCGTGGTCTTCGTCTCTTTCGCGCCTTTCACGATCCAGAGATCTTCGTGGACGTCAGGCGGGTGGCGGCGCGGTGTGAAGCGCTGAAGGAAATGAGGGCACGGTGATGTTTGATGTCAGGGGGTTTGTACTCCCGGGGCCTGATTCGCCTTGACCGAACTGGCCTTTTCTGCTATAATGGCGGCAACCTCCGAGATGAAGGCGGTAAAAGGCTGGCCGAAGTCAAGCTCAGGACGCTGGTTTCGGTTCTTGTGGCCGCAACCCGCCCATTTTACCCCTTGGGGGTAGGTTATACTTCTCGGAGACAGAGCCGATAAGTTTAGAGGTTTAGCAGTGTTGGAGATCGCTATTCAGGCAGCTCGTCAGGTTGGCCAAGTACTCCTAGAAGATTTCGGGAGGACTCAAGAGATCAGATTCAAAGGGTTGCGAGACATCGTCACTGAGGCCGACCTGCTGGCTCAAGCCAAGGCGGTAGAGGTCATTCGATCCCGGTACCCGGACCATGATATTTGGGCCGAAGAAGTGGGTCAGACGCCTGGCGGCGTGTCCAATTATTGTTGGATTGTGGATCCTTTGGATGGCACCACCAATTACTCCCGTGGTTATCCGTGCTTTTCTGTCTCGGTTGCTCTGAGCTATCGGGGGGAGGTCATCCTGGGAGTCGTTTATGATCCAGTTCGCGATCAATTGTTTCGAGCTCAACGCGGTCAGAGTGCTTACCTCAACGATGATAGGATCCACGTCAGCGCTGTCGAGAGGTTAATAGATGCCTTGGTCGGCCTTGATTGGGCTCGCAAGCAAGAGTTGCGTTCCAAAATGGCCCGGTTGGTAGCTGAAGTCGCCCCCAAAGTTGGGACTCTGCGCAACACGGGGTCAGCAGCTTTGGGTCTGTGCTCCGTGGCTGCAGGTTGGACAGACGCCTATTTTAGTCTCTCGCTGAAACCTTGGGACGTGGCAGCCGCCAGCGTGATAATCCAAGAGGCTGGAGGAGCCGTCAGCGACCTGGCTGGCCTACCGTGGCACCCGAGTTCCAAGGGTTGTCTGGCCAGTAACGGCCCGATCCACAAGGCAATGCTGACATTGCTAATGGGGACTTAAAACTCATGTCCTTGAGACGAATCATTCACTTGATAATCCAATTAGCCATTTTTGTGGCCTATGTTCTGGCGATCAACGTCCTGGCCGTATCCGTGACGGTGCTAATCTATGAGTGGCGGCATCAAGATCGTATTTATCCTGGGGTCACTGTCTTGGGCCTCGATTCGGGTGGACTTGAATTAAGGGAGGTTATGGCTCTCCTGGATCGCCAGTTGAATCCTTACCAGGGGGAGCAGTTAACCTTGCACTATGGCCAGCAGTCGTGGCAATTCTCGCCATCAGATCTAGGCGTGAGCCTTGATGCAGCGGCTACGGCGGTTTCAGCGTACGCAGTGGGGCGAGGAGCCACACTCTGGGACAGCTTACAGGAGCAGATTCAAGCACTGAGGTATGGCTACGTTGTCGAGCCTATCCTCAACTTCGACGCAGGTGTGGCTATGGTCTTCCTGAGTCAGTTAGCCCGGGAGGTGAATCGGCCGGTACACAATGCCAATCTGACCGTGCACGGCCTTGAGGTCGGGGTCACTTCCAGCCAGGTGGGGCGGGATGTGGATCTGGCAGCCACGCTACAGCTTCTTTACGAGCGCATTGCCAGCTTCTCAGGAGGTGAAGTAGCCGTGGTTGTAGGGGAAAAACTGCCTCTCATCGCCGACGTCAGCGAGCCCCAGGCCCTGGTAGAGACCATGATAGGCAGCCCTTTGGTTCTCAGTCCCAACTTCGAAGCACAAGGTGAGCTGGTGGAGGATCTTGGACCCTGGACTTTGAGCCAGGAGGCCATTTCCGATATGTTGATCATCCGCCAGGTCAAAGAAGACGATAGTAAGGCAGAGTTGGAAGTTGAGTTGGACCAGGAGATGCTTGGTGCATACGTTGAAGGCCTTGCTCCTCAGATTGAGCGGTCTCCTGAGAATGCCCGTTTCGACTTCGATGATTCGACTGGCAGCCTGACGCCTATCGTGCACAGCCGAGAAGCGCGGGCCTTGGATATCGCTGAGACGATGCGGCTTATCAACGCGCAGGTGGCCACCACTAACCGAGAGATTACCCTGCCCATCTTGGCCATCAGGCCTCAGGTGGCTGATGACGACGGGCCTAACTTGGGGATCGTGGAGCTGGTCAGCGAAGGTACCACCTCTTTCAAAGGTTCATCAGCGGCTCGGGCACAGAACAT
>JAUWYT010000294.1 GCA_030615705.1 Chloroflexota bacterium | reverse complement strand
TCCTCAATTAGGCCCCGGGCCCTGCGGAGTAACCTGCGGCTCTTGTTGGATGCACACATACAGTCTAGCACTAGCGATCGGAGCCGTTGCCGAGCAACCCGGATCTCCTGTTTGGTCATTCCCATGTCTACTCCTCGTCAGCAGTGATGGCGCGAGGCCCACCCAGGAAGGTTGGCAGCACCTGGACCAGGTCGGGTGCGCCCAGCTCCGAGACCGTTTGCCCACCGGGCAGCATGAGGTAGCTGAAAAAGGCCGGCCGCGCCCCGAGCACCTTGGCAGAGATGCACCGACTTTTGACATCATGGTGTAGCATGGTTGCTGCCTGACGCTTTGCGGCCTGATCGTCGCCAGTCTTTGTGGGCAGGATTGGCCAGACAATCTTGAAACGGTCGCCGCCCAACTCGAAGGCAATCATTACCATCCCGCGTCCGGTGTCCGGTTCGCTGCCATATCCTTCGGCCACCACCTTACCGCCGGCCTTCCCGATGAGCATTCGCGTGCGAACCAGCCATACATCTGGTGATGACTTGCTGGTTCTCCAATAGTTGATCTGTTCGGCGTAGAGACGCTGATCATTCGCTGCAGGCATCGGCGCCCTCCTTGGCTATTCAGGCATTCTTTGTAGCATCCAGGCTTTGATCACAGGATAGGGGATCACGGACCCTTGTCTTGGAGCGCTGGCAATGAAGGCGACCTTGAAAGGCTGGTGCAACCGGTAGGCCAGAGAGAAGCAACTGCCCTCGAAACAGCTGGTCCGATCGCCGTGGTATCCGAATCGATTCAGCATCGCCTCTACTATGTTCAGTGCCAGGTCGGACGGCCCGCTGCCGGCATATCCGAACTCAAAGCCAGTCGGACTGTGGTGTACCACCAGATGCGGAACGTTGGTCTTGATGATCCACTCTCCCTGGCGCCTGAGCACGATCCCCTTCTCGAAGGGGATGGGCAAGAAGACGTCTGCCTCCGGATCCATCTCTTGACGCTTCTGCCCGGCCTGTTGGAGCTTCTTGGTGCACCAAGTCCCCATGCCTCTCTCGATACTCTCGGGCGCCATCAATGGGCGGCCGCAGACGCAACAGCACGGCCGCAGGCCGCTTTCACGCCTTCGGGCGTCCTGGGGACTTTGTGTTACTCCAGGTAGCTGGCTCATGTCGTTCTCTCCTGCTTTCTCTCGGCGGCCATCCGTTCTGCCGCCGCTTGATCCTCCGTCGGAAAGGCGCAGTGATCATCGCGCACCTTCCCGTCGGCGCCGATGAAAGTCCTGTACAGCTCGCCATCCAGGTGCATCCAGCCCTTTCCATAGACGTAACTGAGCGGCTCAGCGCACCACAAACACCATGTCATCTCGTTGCCTCCTAGTTCCAGTGGGGATTAGACTTTGGCATGAGAAGCACCATATGGGTCCTCCCAATCAACCGGGCCACATTTGGTCGTCGGAGCTTGGTGGTCTTCAGGCCCATGACAACCTGTAGTATGTTGGAGCGAAGGAAAACCACGGTTACGAAGCCGAACCTGCAATGCACCAGACCAGGCCCGCGCCCCCAACCGATCTTCGTCCATCGATGGAGAATCAGCACCAAACTCATTCTGTGGCGCCCTCGAGGATCCGCTGCGCCATCGCGTCCTCGGCTTCGTCCAGAAGCTCAAACTCCTCGAGCACGATCCACTGCGTCAGACTACGGTCGCCGCCCTCATGATGGATGAGCCAATAGATGCAAGGCAGCGGCTCTGCCATGCCGACCCAGACTACCTCGAGATCCCCATCCCTGTGCATGGTGTGCAGGCGCTGAATTCCCGTGGCGTGGGCCTCGGTGCGGAGCGCGTGCAGGGCCTGCTCCATCTCTGCAATGGCCTTGAGGACGCAGGCATCGTGGATCTCATGCACCTCGAGGGCAGTTGCCAGGCCGGTCCGCAAAGGGACAGCGGCCTGCGGCCGTAGCTGTTCATGCCCGGAGGCCACTTTGACGGCTTCGGGCGTGCTGTGGACTTTGCCGTTTGTCCTGTGATCACTCACAAAAGACCCCCTTCTGGTCTTGGTGCCAGCAAGGGGTTTGGGGTATAATGCCTGCAGCTGTGGCGTCCCCTTGTGGCGCTGCGGTCAGGATCGGTCAGGGGCACTTCCCCTGGCCGTGTCCGTATCAGTGGGTCATGTCATAGGGTACCCTCTGGCCGAAGGCCACTTTCACGCCTTCGGGCGTCCTCGTGACTTTGCAAGTCCACCACCAACCCCAGCCTATCACAGGCCGCGTTGGCCAGGTCCAACTGCACGCCCAGATACATCTCGGTGGTTTTGAGGGAAGCATGGCCCAGGGCGAGCTGTATCTGATCGAGGGCGCCGCCGCCCTTATGGGCCAGCTTGGCGAAGGTCCTTCTCAAGTCATGCGGCGCGACGTTGCCAAGATCCAGAGTGGCCACGTATCGGGCCACGGCGTTGTAGAGTGCCTGCCCTGTCAGGCTCTCGCCGCGCATCTTGTCAGCCTTGTTGACCGGCCGGAATAGCCGTCCCTGGTCCTGGCCCGCCAGGCCTGCCGCCTGCGTCCATCGATCGATGAGAGCCTTTGCCCACGAAGGCATGGGCACCGTGCGCACCTTGTTGCGCTTCCCCACCAGGTCAACGATCACCCATCGAGCATCGCGTTGCTGGATCTGGCCAACGGTCAAAGAGGCCACCTCCTGGCGTCTCAGCCCGCACCCGAGCAGGACCGCAAGTATGGCCCGATCGCGCTTGCCCTTGAGAGTGCTCGGATCCGGCGCCTTCAGCAAGGCCTCAGCCTGGCGCTTGGTCAGCCAATTGCCCGTCCGCTGACCGGTCTGTCTCACGCTCGCGACCCGCGCGATCCCGCTGGCGACCTGGGCGGTCAGGAGGCCGTTGTCAGCCGCTTCCCTGGCCATTCTGCGGATAGCCACCAGTCGTTGGTTG
>JAUWYT010000281.1 GCA_030615705.1 Chloroflexota bacterium | reverse complement strand
CCAATGACAGCGGAGGCACTACAACCGAAAAGCTTCGTCAAAAAGACAATGACGGAGACGAGTAGGCAGCGCCAGAACTTCCAGAGAGTCGCCCATTGGTGGAAGGCGATAGTCAGAGGCTGCTGAAATCGCCTCCTGAGTCGCCAGCGGAAATGGCAAATGGCAGATAGCTGATAGCAAATGGCAAATAGCTTGCAGTCAATTGCCAATGCAAGGGGGCCATAAGCTATCAGCTATTGCCCATTAGCCAGATTATGCCGGGCCGGGCGCTCCCGTTATCGAGCCGGAGTCCAGGGACTCCATAAGGTTGCTGACCGTGAGGCAGCAACGAAGAAAGGTGGCACCACGAGCGCTCTTCGTCCTTATCAGGAGTGAAGAGCGTTTTCATTAAAATCAAGAGGAGGTCAATCATGCTCGATCTAAACTTCATACGCGAGAAGCCAGACCAACTTAAAGAGGCTCTGATCAAATTGAACACCGACGCGCCCATTGACGAGATCCTGGCCCTGGACGAGGAACGGCGCACTCTGCTGACGGAGGTAGAAGCCCTGAGGCATCAGCGCAATGTCACCTCTGAAAAGATAGGGCGCATGGAGAAGGGAGAGGAACGCCAGGCTCTCATCGCGGAGATGCGCCAGGTGGGGGAGCGCATCAAAGCCCTGGATGGCCCGGTAAGCGATGTGGAAGAACTGCTTCGAGAGGCCATGCTTCAGGTGCCCAACATGCCCCACGAGACGGTGCCAGTTGGCAAGGATGACAGCGAGAACGTGGTGGTGCGTACCGAGGGGGAACTCCGCCAGTTCGACTTTGAGCCGCTGCCCCACTGGGATTTGGGGCCGGTGTTGGGGATCATTGACTTCGAGCGGGGAGTGAAGCTCTCCGGCACTCGCTTCTACGTGCTCAAGGGCCTGGGGGCCAGGCTTCAGCGAGCGCTGATCGCCTGGATGCTCGACCTGCACGTGAACGAGCAAGGCTACACCGAAATCTACCCCCCCTTTGTGGTCAAGCGGGAATGTATGGTCGGAGCGGCGCAGTTGCCCAAGTTCGAGGCCAACATCTACCACGATGTCGAAGATGACTTCTGGTTCATCGGCACGGCGGAGGTTCCGCTGACCAACCTGCATCGCGACGAGATCCTGGATGCAGACCAGTTGCCGCTGTACTACGTGGCCTACTCCCCCTGTTTCCGACGAGAGAAATTCTCCGCTGGCAAGGACACCCGGGGCATCAAGCGAGGCCATCAGTTCGACAAGGTGGAGATGTATAAATTCGCCACCACGGAGAACTCCTACGAGGAACTGGAGAAGATGGTGGATAACGCGGAAGACGTGTGCCGACGGCTGGGCATCCCCTACCGGGTGGTGCAGATGTGCACTGGCGACCTGGGCTTTGCTGCTGCCAAGAAGTACGACGTTGAGATGTGGGCCCCAGGCTGCGGTGAGTGGCTGGAGGTCAGCTCCTGCTCCAACTGCGAGGACTTCCAGGCCCGCCGGGCCAACATTCGCTACCGGCCGGAGACCGGCGCCAAGCCTGAGTTCGTCCACACCCTCAACGGTAGCGGCCTGGCCCTGCCCCGAACTTTGATCGCCGTCATGGAGAACTACCAACAGGCTGATGGCAGCATCGTCATCCCCGAGGTTCTGCGACCCTACATGGGAGGGATAGAAACTATCAGCTAGGTTTTGTGAAAGCAGAAAAGCTCGGGGACACACAGCGCCCCCGAGCTTTTTTTGTGAAACCATACAGGTGTCAGTACAGGAACATCGGCTTACCGTGAGCGTGCCAGACCTTGGGCCGGTACTCTTCGACGTCGTACAGGGAACGCACGTCCACAGTCTTGACCCCCAGCAATGGCGACTCTGCCGTCACGTCAGTGTAACGCCCATCACGCAAGGCCACCATGCGCCCGAACTTTTTCGTCGCGATCAGGTCCATCGCGATATTGGCGTAGTTGACGGCGACCATAACGTCCAAAGCATCCGGCTCACCGGAGCGCATCAGGTAGGCGACTTCCTGAATCAACGTCGCTTCGCCGGTTATCTTTTGCAGCCTGTCAGCGGTCACAGTACCGATACCGCCAAGCTTTTTGTGTCCATAGGGGTCAACCTTGTCCCCATGGACAATTTCCTCACCTATGATCCGAGCCCCTTCGGAGATGGTCATCATGGCGTAATGGCTGGGATTGGCGCGTTTGTCCTGCATCAGCAAATCGGCCAGTTTCTCGATGTCGAAGGGGACCTCAGAGATGATGGCCCGATCTACGCCGGCCAGATATGCGGAGATGAGCGAGGTCTCCCCACAGTGGCGACCAAATAGTTCGATGACACCAAGGCGTTCGTGAGAGCCAGCAGTGCTGCGCAGTTGGTGAATGAAACGGACGCTGCGGGTGACCGCAGTCGAAAAACCTATGCAGAAATCGGTCCCAAAGACATCGTTATCCATTGTCTTGGGGATGGACACAATCGGAAACCCTTCATGGTGAAGCCGGGCGGCATATCCCAGTGTGTCCTCACCACCGATGGGGATCAGCACGTCAATTCTCAGGTGCTCCAGGGTCTTGAGCACATGAGGGGTAAAGTCCAGGAAACCCTCCTCGTCGGCCTCTTGTTCCTCTGGTTTCAAGAAGGCGGGCGCTTTTTCCCGCCGTATGCGGCCCGGGTTGACACGTGACGTATGCAAGAAGGTGCCGCCGGTCCGGTCAATGGTTCGCGTGTTAGCCTTGTTCAGAGGTCGGATAAAGAGCTCGTGAGTTTGAGGGTCGTCCGGGTTGTAGTGCAGCAGACCCATCCAGCCGCGCCGGATGCCGATTATCTCGTGGCCTTCACTCTCGCCCCGGTAGGCCACCGCCTTAATGGCAGGGTTTAAGCCGGGGACGTCCCCGCCGCCGGTTAGAATTCCAATCCTCATCAATAATCTCCTCCCTTCGACAAGAGTTCGGCGAGCCCTTCGACTGCGCTCAGGACAGGCTCAGTCGAGCCGCTCAGGACACAGCCTGAAACCTTGGTCTGATCTACCCAAACTGGCGGATGAACTGTTCGGTCTTGTCCACGTCCTCCCGGCTGCCGATAAAGAGGGGCATCCGCTGGTGCAGCGACTCTGGCTGGATCTGCATGATGTCCTGCGTACCATCGGAAGCCCGCCCGCCCGCCTGTTCGGCGA
>JAUWYT010000090.1 GCA_030615705.1 Chloroflexota bacterium | reverse complement strand
GACGACCACCAGGTCTGGGCGTCGTTGTCAAAGGCTTGTGTGGCTGGGTTCTGTGGCAGAGCAGATGACGCCCTGGCAGACAGGATTCCCGCCGGGTTGCTCTGCTCCAGGATCCTGTAGAGGATAGCGCGGTACGGGTGTGGTTTGTAATACACCGCCTCTAGGTTGGCGGGAGCACGCAGCGGGTCAGTAAGCGCACTCAGCTTTGGGTCATCCCATCCATCGTATAAAATATCCTCGTCCTCGATTTGATCGTACAGAACATAGGAGAGTTTCGGCAGAACCGACTCATAATCCTGCCCCGGCAATGGCGCCACCGGCGTTCCCAACTCGCGCGGTATCCAGTATCGTGCTTGCGAAAATGCCCGCGTGCCAATGGGGCGATGCAGCCCCGGCCCTTGCAACCGACGAACAAATCGGGCTAACTCATGGTGGTAATCATCCCGCTCACTTAGCCACCGGTAGTCTCTTTGGAAATGCTTCACCGTCGAGAAAGCCGTGGCTGCCAGCAAGCCGATCAAGACCAGGCTGGTGAGGCTTGTCCCCGTTGGATTCATGGTCAGCCAGCCGGGCAGCCGGGAGCCAACCAAGCGATCCAGCGCGTAGCCCGGCGTGACCTTCGCCCACTTCCCTTTGCCAACCGTCAGTCTTACATCCGGCAGGACGCCAGTGGTAACGACAAAGACCGCCAGGGCCGAGAAGGTTGGGATCAACAGCATATAGAAGCGAGACTCATAGTGTATGGGCACCAGCGAGGCCCACCAAATGCCGGAGATCAACAAGAACCACAGTTTGAGACGATCGATCCGCATCAGGAGAAACAGTAATCCTATGGGAATAAGAACCCAAAACCGACCGGCCATCACCCAGCTACCCCCCCCAGGATAGCTGTTAAGGCCCTGGATGACCACGGGCAAAGAACCAAATAGCTTGGCCACAAACCGTACCCCAAAGCCTATAGGCTCCTGTTTAAGGGCTTGAAGTAGAGGATCTAGCAAACTTGCTGAGGGCGGAAGGATATTTGGATCCAGAGCAATCGCGCCCCTAGTGTACAGGGGGCTTCCGTGGAGCAGGTAGTTTACATACAACCACGGACCACTGGCGACCAAGAATGCCAGCAGATAGACCACGATGGTCTGGATTTTCGATCGTAGGCCGAGCTTGTGTCCCGGCACGAGGACCATCCTGGCAAAGATAGAGAGCGGCAAGAACAAACCCGTCCAACGCACAGTAAGCGCCAGGCCTGCAAGCAATCCAGCCAGGATGGTATCGAGTCGCCCAGGTTTCTCCTGGCGGACGGTGAAGTACAGCGAGGCCATCGCCAGGCACACAAACGGTATGTCCGTGCTATTCGCACAAGAAACAAAGGCAAACGTGTTAACCCCCATGGTCAGCAGCACGGAAGCCAGGGCTGTGATTGGGCCAAAAACCCTGCGCAAGAGCAAGTAGGAAAACAGCAGAAACAAAGTGGAGGACGTCACGGCGATCACCTTGCCCGCCGCAAACATATCACCATGAAGCAAGCGGGTGACAACGGCGAGCGCCAACGGGTAGCCCGGACCGCGAAAGACATCGAATTCGAACGCTCGATACCCTTGCCCCTCGAGCACTTTCTGAGCCGCCGGGAAGTAATGAATGATCTGATCTGTTCCCACGAAGCTCCAATGAAATTGCTGGATGTAAACCAGTGCACAGATCCAGGCAAACAACGCGGCCACGGCTGCGATGTCCCACCACGACAGTGCTCGCATGCGTGCGAACCTGGTCCACTTCACCGGTTTGGCCTTCGGTAACCTCATGACTGGAAAGTGCTCTATGAGGTTGCGCACGATAATCGTCGCCTTCGGCATGCGCTGGCGGATCGTGTTCACCAAGCCGTCTATGAACTCGGTAACTCGCATAGAGATCATTCCTTTCCAAAATCTCTGATGGCCTCGGCTACATATTCTATCGAGCCTGGTGTGAGTTCGGCGTACATCGGCAGGGATATAATCTGCTCGGCGTATTCCTCGGTGACGGGGAAGCTTCCCTTCTCGTAGCCAAGATCACGATAAGCCGGCTGCAAGTGAATGGGAATGGGATAGTGGATTCCCGTGGCAATGCCCTTGTCGTGCAGGTAGGCTCTCAACCCATCTCGATTCCTTCGGCTTGTAAGCAAAGCGACCTCAGGACAGGCTTTGACCCGGATGACATACAAATGGTAGACAGACTCGGCATAATCCGCTTCCACAGGGGGTACCACCGGGCTATGGGCAAGGAGTTCGCCGTATAACTGTGCATGCTGACGGCGCGCAGCATTCCACGCATCCAGGTGCTGCAACTTGGCCCGCAGGACGGCGGCCTGGATCTCGTCCAGCCGTCCATTCATGCCGACCAGGTCGTGGTGATAGTGCTGCTTCGAGCCGTGGTCCCGCAGCATCCGCACTCGTTCGGCGATCTCGTCCACGGTCGTCGTGACCATGCCGCCCTCGCCGTAGGCACCCAGGTTCTTAGAATAGTAGAAACTGAACGCTGCCGCGTCGCCCAAGGCACCTGCTCGTTGGCCTTTGTACCGTGCCCCGTGGGCCTGGCAGGCGTCCTCGATCACCCACAACCCGTGCTCCCTAGCCAGGGTCAACAGTGGGTCCATGTCTGCCGTCTGCCCGTACAGGTGAACCGGTATGATCGCTCTGGTTCGCTCAGTGATCCTCTCCCCAACCTGGCCCACGTCTATGGTGTACGTCTGGGGATCAATATCCACAAATACGGGTGTAGCACCGACCAGGATGATGGCCTCAGCGGTGGCGACGAAGGTGTGGGATACCGTGATCACTTCGTCACCGGCTCCCACTCCACAGGCCATCAGAGCCAGTTGCAGCGCTGTGGTTCCGTCGCTGACGCCGATGGCATGGGGCACTCCACAGAAGGCCGCAAACTCCTGCTCCAGCGCCTGCACGTTAGGGCCCAGAAAAAGGCGCATGCCCTCCAGGATCTCCGCGATCCGGCCCAGGATGTCATCTTTCAACGGTGCATACTGCTTTCGCAGATCAACCAGTGGTATTTCCATGCTTGGCTTGATTTCCTCCGACTGTTACTCGTGATCGGCAATTTGCCTGATCACTCTTGCTGGATTGCCGGCTACGATGGTGTAGGGTGGGACATCCTTGGTCACTACGCTCCCTGCCCCCACGATGGCGCCCTCGCCAATGGTGACGCCACACAGGATGGTAGCGTTGCTACCGATGGAAGCCCTCCGCTTAACCAACGTGGGCACCACCTGCCAGTCTGTCTCGGTCTGCAAGGCCCCTTCCGCTGTGGTGGCCTGAGGATATCTGTCGTTGATGAACACCACCCCCTGGCCGATAAAGACTTCGTCCTCAATGGTCACGCCCTCGCAGATAAACGCATGGCTGGAAACCTTGACCCGCTTGCCGATCCGAGCACCTTTCTGGATTTCCGCAAAGGCACCGATCTTGCTCTCGTCGCCGATCTCACAGCCATACAGGTTGACGAAGGCATAGATTCTGACGTCCCGCCCCAGCTTTACGTCCGGGGCAATGCGGATATAGTCCCCAGCTACCACGCGATGTCCTCCCGCATTCCGCCGTTCAGAAGCGACCGTTGGGCAGCTTCCAGGATTTTTACTACCCTCAGTCCGACCCCACCGCTGCTGCGAGGCTCCTTGCCTTCCCGAATGCAATCCATAAAGTGCTGGCATTCGACCCGCAAAGGTTCCACCCAGGTCACCGGATAGGGCACAGCTTCCCCGTAGCGATAGGACATGTGGAATTCCTCTTCAGTGTCCGAATACGGCGGCACCTCTACACCCTTGTCGTAGATGACTACCTTGTTCTTTGGTTCGATGTCGTCATAGACCAGCATCTTCCTGCTCCCCACCACGGTGTAGCGGCGGATCTTTACCGGGTCCAGCCAGCTTACCCGCACATCGGCCAGGACGCCGTTAGGGAAATAGGCAGTCAGGTAAGCCACATCGTGGATGCCCTTGTCCCGCCGCACGTACACCCCGCCCCGGGCGCTGACGGACGTCGGATCCAATCCCAGTATGAAGCGTAGGATAGAGATGTCGTGGGGGGCCAGGTCCCACACGACGTTGATATCGGGTTGGAAGAGACCTAGATTGACCCGGCTGCCGTTGATGTAGTAGATCTCGCCCAGTTCGCCACTGGCGATGATGGCTTTCACCGCCTCCACCGCCGGGTTGTATTCGAAAGTATGGCCAGCCATGACCACCAATCCTCGCTGCTCCCCCTCAGCTACGATCTCCTCGGCCTCACGCACGCAGGCGGCCAGAGGTTTCTCCACCAGAACATGCTTGCCAGCCTGGAGAGCTCCCACGGCTAGACGGTGGTGGGTAGAAACCGGCGTGGCGATGGCAACGGCGTCAATATCAGAAGCCCATAGGTCACGGCAGTCCTGGGTGATCTTCACCCGGGGGTAGAGCTTCCTATGGTGATCCAGCCGATCCTGGCGGAGGTCGCATACCCACTCCAGCGAGGCGTCAGGCAGTTCGTGAAAGTTGCGGGCCAGCTTAGGTCCCCAGTAGCCGCAGCCGATAACACCAACCTTGATCATATCATCCCCTATCTTCCCGTCGGTTACCCTGCTCCTCCCCCAGAGACCACAGCCCAGGGAGTTTGCAGGAGAATCTTAGTGTCCAGCCAGAGGGACTGGTTCTCGATGTACTCGATGTCCATGCGCGCCTGGTCATCAAACGGGATGTCGGCACGGCCGCGCACCACCCAAAGGCTGGCCATGCCCGGCAACACTTTCAGTCGCCTGATGTGCCAGTCCTCGTACATCTCCATTTCATAGGGAAGCGGTGGCCGTGGCCCCACCAGGCTCATTTCACCCTTCAGGACGTTGAGGAGCTGCGGCAACTCGTCCAGAGTGGTCTTTCTGATAATCCTTCCCACCCTGGTGACCCGGGCATCGTTGGACAATTTCCCGGCTCTTTCCCCGCCGTCGCCGCTGTCCTCACCCCCTGGGTTGCCAGACGTATCAGCCCCACGAATCACCCTGCGCAGGTGCTCCTGGTGGACCTGAGGATTCGCATCTTGCCGCATGGAGCGGAACTTCACGAAGGTAAAAGGCTTCCCATCTTTGCCAATTCGGGTCTGTCTGAAGATGACAGGGCCGGGGGAATCCACCTTGATCAGCAAGGCAATGAGTAAGAAAAGTGGAAGCGTGATGATGAGAAACAGCAGGGACAGTACGATGTCCATGCAGCGTTTGCACCAAAAGTACATCCTTTTCTCTTCATGAATGCGTGCTGAGGATGCCACTTGGTCTGGCGATTGCAATACCGCTTCTTGTCGCATTCTGCTCCCTTACCATCCCCTCGCGCAGCCATACTCATAGTAGTCGTGAAACTTAACCGGCAACCTTTGCTCCAAAGTACGCACAAGGAGCCCTTTAACGCCTTGTCCTCTAACTAAACCCTGCCACATCCTTGGCTGTCTGCACATTGGCGATCATTATTTTAGCCCGCTCTCAAGCAAAGAGGATAGCCGCTGCACGGCCAATGCCAGACGCGCCCCCAGTGATGATGGCAACTTTATCCCTGAGCCATATCTGTCTACTTCTTCTCCAGGATGTTCTCTGGGATAATATTGGCCACTTTGCTCCGCTCGATTAACGATTACACCTACTGCCTTAACTTTGACGTCGGCCAACTGCTTGAGAGCAGCTTCAACAGCCTCCCGCCTTGCTTGAGCAAGCCCAACCACTACCGCCACCCTATCAACGAGGGCGGCCAGCACAACGGCATCGGCCACCGCCAGGAGGGAGGGCGCATCTATCAGAATCATATCAAACTCCTGGATTAGTTGGTCTAGCAGCGCAGCCATCTCCGGTGCTCCAAGCAATTCGGTGGGATTGGAAGGCAGCGGTCCGCTTGTAAGCACTTGGAGCCGTGGAATCCGAGTGTTCTGCAATGCTTCTTCCAGAGAGGCCCGCTGCTCGAGGATGCTGCTTAACCCCACTTCGTTTGGGAGTTCAAAGACGTGATGCAAAGCCGGCAGTCGTAGGTCGCCATCTATGGCGACGACTTTGCGTCCAGCTTGTGCCATAGCTTGGGCTAGATTAGCCACAACTGTTGTCTTGCCCTCTTCTCGCTCGGCGCTTGTGGTCAGCAGCGTCTTTAGTGGCGAGTCGTAATTGAGCGACAAGATATTGGTACGCAAAAGGCGGTAGGCCTCTGCTTGAGGAGAGGCGCCGTTGGTGTAAATGGCAATCCCTCCTTGGCCCCTGAGTTTATGAATCTTAACTGCAGGTATTTTGCCCAAAATGGGCAACCCGGCGATGGCCCTTACCTGTTCCACTGTATGAAGCGTAGTGTCTAGGTTCTCAAAAAGGAAAGCCAAGCCCGTGCCACCGGCCAGACCAACTAGTGCGCCCAGCATGATATTCAGCTTCTTGCGTGGCTTGCTAGGCACTTCCGGTTCAATGGCTGGCTCAACAACAGTAATGCTACTGGCACGCATTGCTTCGGCCACACGAGCCTCCTCATACTGCCTCAGCAGCATGGCATAAGTCTCCTCCCCGAGCGTGATCTTATTACTTAAAGCATCGATCTCTCCCTGCGCACTGGCAGCTCTGTTCATTAAGCTCTGTAGATTCGCCCTATCTTGCTCTAGATTATCCTCTATC
>JAUWYT010000003.1 GCA_030615705.1 Chloroflexota bacterium | reverse complement strand
TTCAAGGACGACGTGGAGGTAACAAGCATTTTCCTGGCCAAGCTGGATGGCACGGCAAAGGGGGGCGTTGTCTTCGCCATTGCCAAGGAACTGGGCCTGCCTATCTACTTCGTGGGCACTGGCGAGGGTCTGGAGGACCTGGCCGAATTCGACGCAGAGGCGTTTGTCGAAGGATTGTTCAGCGCGTAGCGTCATCTCTTGCGGATGACGAAATACCAGGCCATGGGTTGGCGTGCTATGGTCAACGGATGAGGTAACGCATTATCGGATGGCGGTTGGGGCATCCGCTAATCCGTTGGGCCGAACGCCATCCGTTGGCGTATTTGGGATTTGGAGGTGAGCAGCTATGGAGGAATTGAGGAGCAAGCTAGACGAGTTGGAGCAGCGCATCGAGCAGATGAAGGAGCGTCTTTGACCTGGCCAACAAGGAGCAAGAGATAGCAAGGCTGGAGCGGCAGGCGGCGGAGCCCGACTTCTGGGACCGTCCGGAGGCGGCCCAGGCCGTGATGCGGAGGTTGGCTTCGCTGCAGGAGGAGGTCGGGGTCTGGGAGGAGCTGGCGGGCCGGGTGGCCGACGCGCAAGCCCTACTGGAGCTGGCCATAGCCGAAGAGGATGAGGCCGTGGCTCGCGACATAGCCTGCGAAGTCGAGGCCATCGAGACTGAGCTGAAGCGGTTGGAGTTTCGGCTCCTCCTCTCGGGCGAGCACGACAGGGACGACGCCATTCTGGCCATCCACGCTGGGGCGGGTGGCACCGAGGCCCAGGATTGGGCGGAGATGCTGCTCAGAATGTACCTGCGCTGGGCCGAGGGACGCGGCTACGAGACCAGCATCCTGGACAGCATGTCGGGTGAGGAGGCGGGCCTAAAGAGGGCTATGGTCAGTATTGAAGGAGATCACGTCTATGGCTATCTGAAGGCGGAGAGAGGCGTCCACCGATTGGTGCGTCTTTCCCCCTTTGACGCTGCCCACCGGCGACACACTTCATTTGCTCTGGTGGAGGTCTGGCCCGACATCGGGGAGGAGATCGAAGTGGACATAAACCCTGATGACCTGCGCATTGACACCTTCCGCTCCAGTGGGCCAGGCGGGCAGCACATGCAGAAGACTAGCTCAGCGGTGCGCATCACCCACTTGCCCACAGAAATCGTTGTCACTTGCCAGAACGAGCGCTCGCAGGCCCAGAATCGGGAGACGGCCATGAAGATCCTGCGGGCTCGTCTCTTCGATCTCGAGCAAGAGAAGCAGGAGGCGGAACAAGCACGTCTCAAAGGCAAGCACGTCGAGGCTGGCTGGGGCAACCAGATCCGTTCCTACGTGCTGCATCCCTATAAAATGGTCAAGGATTTGCGTACTGGCCACGAAACGGGAAACGCCGAAGCGGTCCTCGATGGGGGCTTGGACGGTTTCATCGAGACCTACCTGCGGTCAATAGTGGGCGTTGAGGCGATTTGACAATTTCGGTCAAAAGGCGTATAATTATTGCGTATAAAATGACCAATGATGGTCACAGAGCGATGAGAACCGTACTCTCAAGCGCTCTTTTTTCGCTAAGGGAGATCACCGGTAGTCAGAGGTGTTGATTAGTGGCCGAGATCGTCGAAGAACTGTTAAGCCGATTCGAAGAGCATTTAGCGCGGTTGGCTCTGGCATCAACAACCATCGTGAACTACCTGGCCGACCTGAAAACCTTCGCTCGTTGGCACGCTGATGCCAAGGGAGCGGCGTATTCCCTGTTGGAGTTGACGCCCGACGACATCCGGGAGTATCGCTGCCATATGCAGACCAACGAGGAGTGGGCTCCCGCCACGATCAATCGGCGTCTGCAGGCTGTTCGCAAATTCTACAGTTTTGCGATGGAGACTGGCCTGACGGAGAGCAATCCTGCATCTGAGGTGCAGTTGATTCCGAGACCTGGGCCAAATCTGCCTCGGGCCCTGACTCCTGAGGAGGTCACCAGCCTCCTTCAGGCGGTACAAGGGGGGCGGCCCAGCCTGGTCAAGCGCGACTATGCTATCATCCAATTGTTGCTTCAAACGGGGATCAAGCTGGGAGAGTTGACAAGATTGCGCTTGTCCGATGTCCAACTGCAGGGCGATGGAGAGGGTTCGTTACTGGTGGGAGAAGGCGATGGCAATAAGGGCCGCCAAGTCCCACTCAATTCCCTGGCCTGTGCCGCCTTGCGGGACTATTTGCGGGTCCGCCCCCCTTCGGCTAGCACCGAAAACCTGTTCCTCAGTCAGGAGGGCAGTTGCATTTCGAAACGCACGGTCCAGCGGCTGATACGTGTCTACACTAAAGCTGCTGGGCTGGAGGATGTATCGGCCCACGTCCTGCGGCATACCTTTGCTGTGTCCACTTTGGAGGACACGGAGGACCTTTCACTCGTGGCGCGCCTGTTGGGCCACCGTTGTTTGGAGACCACTGCCAAGTATCTGGCAACTCGCGATCAATAGCTAGTATCCAATAACTAATATCCAATTAGGAGGGGATACCTTGGAGGTAAAAGATTTCAGCGCTTTGCGCATTAGCCTGGCTTCGCCAGAGGAGATACGTTCCTGGTCCTATGGCCAGGTTACCAAGCCGGAGACCATCAACTACCGCCGGCTAAGGCCCGAGAAGGATGGCCTCTTCTGCGAGGCTATCTTCGGGCCTAGCAGAGATTGGCAATGCTACTGCGGCAAGTACAAGAACGTGCGCTACAAGGGCATAGTCTGCGATAAATGTGGGGTGGAGGTAACCCGCTCTTCGGTCCGGCGGGAGCGCATGGGGCACATCGACTTGGCGGCTCCGGTGGGCCACGTCTGGTATACGCGGCGCGTGCCCAGCCACTTGGGGCTGCTGCTGGACATCTCGCGGCGAAACCTGGATCGGGTCCTCTACTTTGCTCAGTACATCATCACCGAGATCGACGAGGAAGCGCAGCAGAAAGCCTTGCATGGCCTCGAAGAGGAATTGGCCCTGGAACAGGCTCGCCTGGAGAAGGAGACCCAAGAGCAAATTGATGAGCTAGAGCAGAAGGTGGCTGAGAAAGTCGAGAAACTGGAGGAGATTCGGCAGGCCACTCATCAGCGTCTGGAGGAGGAGCTGTCCGCAGCCACCGAAGGGATCATGAAAGAGGCTCAGACCCTGCAAGCGAAGGTAGAGGCCCGCCAGGGTAAGAAAGTGCGGGTTCCTCTGATCTTCTCGCCCACAGGGAAGACCATCGTCGAGAAGGGCGAGGTGGTGGGCCGGGAGCCTTTGGTTCTTTTGAATAAGGCCGTGCAGGAGAAGTTGAGCGAGATCGAGGCTCCGATCAGAGGCGAACAGGAGCGGAACAAAACCTTGGTGGAGGCCGAGATCGTGGACCTGCACCATGCTTTGGAGCAGGAGATCGAGAGCCTTCAAGCGAAGTTGGCTCCGGAGATAGGGATTGTAAAGGAAAAGACGGAGGCTGATCGCGAGGAGCTAATGGATCTGGCCCAGAGGCAGTTCCTGGACGAGGCCCGCTACCGGGAACTGAAGGCCAAATGGGGCCAGGTCTTTAAGGCTGGCATGGGGGCTGAGGCCTTCTATGAGATGCTCAAGGCGATGGATTTGGACGTCATGGCCAAGGAGTTGTGGGCCGAGGTCCGTTCCAGCCGTTCAAAACAGCGCCGCAAGAGGGCGGTCAAAAGGTTGCAGGTGGTGGAGGCTCTGCGAAAATCGGGCAACCGGCCCGAGTGGATGATCCTGACCGTGCTGCCTGTCATTCCGCCAGACCTTAGGCCCATGGTCCAGTTGGACGGAGGCCGCTTCGCTACTAGTGACCTGAACGACCTCTATCGGCGGGTGATCAACCGCAATAACCGTCTCAAGCGTCTCCTGGAATTGGGGGCCCCTGACGTCATTGTGCGCAATGAGAAGCGCATGCTCCAGGAAGCGGTTGACTCCCTTATTGACAACAGCTACCGAGGCAAGGCGCTGTCCCGGCGTGGCCAACGGGAATTGAAATCCCTCTCGGACATGCTCAAGGGCAAGAAAGGACGCTTCCGCCGTAACCTTCTGGGCAAACGTGTGGACTACTCAGGTCGCTCGGTGATTATCGTCGGCCCGGAGCTGAGGCTACACCAGTGCGGCCTGCCCAGAAGCATGGCTTTAGAGCTCTATCGTCCTTTTGTGATCGGCAAGTTGGTGGAATACAACTATGCCAACAACGTCAAGGGGGCTAAGCGGATCATCGAGCGGGAACGTCCCGAGGTTTGGGAGATCCTGGAAGAGGTGGTCAAGGAGCGGCCAGTATTGCTCAATCGAGCCCCTACCCTGCACCGCCTGAGCATCCAGGCCTTCGAGCCTGTCCTGGTGGATGGCAAGGCCATCCAGATCCATCCCTTGGTCTGCACCGCCTTTGGCGCCGATTTCGACGGCGACCAAATGGCCGTGCACGTGCCTCTCTCCAAGGCTGCCGTGGAAGAGGCACGAAAGCTCATGCTATCCACTCAGAACCCGCTCAAGCCGGCCAATGGCGAGCCCATCGTGGGGCCCACCAAGGACATGCTTTTGGGCTGCTATTACCTGACCATGGAGGAAGAGGGCTGTCGAAGCGAGGGCAAGGTATTCACCAACCTTGATGAGGTCTCCCTAGCTTATGAGTTGGGAAAGGTTGACCTTCATGCCAGGATCAAAGTTTTGCATGTGCGAGAGCGGCGCACGACCAGGAAACACCCTGTGGAGACTACGGTCGGCCGGGCTATTTTCAACCAGATCCTGCCTGATGAACTGCGTTTCGTGAACGAGGTTTTGGACAAAGGGCAGCTCAAGGATTTGGTGGCCAAATGCTATCAAAAGCTCGGCCTAGAGGCGACCGGCGAGCTTGTGGACAAGATCAAGGCCATCGGCTTCAAGTATGCCACCCGGTCAGGCGCGACTATCGCCATCTCTGACCTGATCGTGCCCGAGGCCAAGAACGGAATAGTCGAGCAGGCGTCCAAGCAGGTCAGCGAGGTGGAGCGCCAGTATCGCCGGGGCCTCCTCACTGAGGACGAGCAGTACACCAAGACCATCGAGATCTGGACCAGGGCCACTGATGACGTCACCGAGGCCGTGGCTAAAGCTTTGGACCCTCATGGCGACATCTACATGATGGCTTTCTCGGGGGCCACTAAGGGCGGCTTCCAGCCCATCCGACAACTGGCGGGAATGCGAGGCCTGATGGCTGACCCCTCGGGGCGGATCATCGCCCTGCCCATCCTTTCCAACTTTCGGGAGGGCCTGTCAACGTTGGAGTACTTCATCTCTACCCACGGGGCGCGCAAGGGCTTGGCCGATACCGCCCTGCGCACCGCCGACGCCGGCTACCTCACTCGGCGGCTGGTTGACGCGGCTCAGGACGTGATAACTAATGCCGAGGACTGTGGTACTAGAAGCGGCATTTGGATTAGGAAATCGGACGATGTAGGTGGCCAGGCTTTGGGAGAGCGTATCTTGGGCCGGGTCGCAGCGGAGATAATTGCCAACCCTGACACTGGTGAGATCATAGTCTCCACCGGGGAGATGATCGAGGAGGAAGAGGTGGAGGCGATCCAGGCGGCTGGCATCGAGGAGGTCTATGTTCGGTCGCCCATGACCTGCCAGCTTAGGTACGGCCTCTGCGCCAAGTGTTACGGGCGGGACCTGGGCCGGGGGAAGATGGTCGAAGTAGGGGCCGCGGTGGGCATCGTGGCTGCTCAATCCATCGGTGAGCCGGGCACCCAGCTTACCTTGCGCACCTTCCACACTGGCGGAGTGGCCTTAGGTAGGGACATCACTCACGGCCTGCCACGGGTGGAGGAGCTTTTTGAGGCCCGCAAGAGCCCTAAAGGCGAGGCCCTCATGGCCGACATCGATGGGATCGTGGAGATCCGGCGCGCGGAGGGGATGCGCTACATCAAGGTCGTCGATAGTGAGCTTTTACGCGACGAGTATGACATCGTGCGGGGCTGGAAGATCCTGGTTGAGGATGGCGATGAGATAGCCGATGGAGCGCCTATCGCTAGCCGTGGTAAGAAGAAGAAAGTTGCCAAGAAGGGGGGACGGGTCTTGCGGGAGGGCCGCCATGTCACAGTAGTCTACGAGAGGCGAGAGGAGCGAGAGTATGATGTGCCCTCAGCGGCACGGCTGACCGCAAGTGAGGGCGATCGGGTGAAGGCTGGTCAGCAGTTGACGGAGGGCTCCAGGAACCCCCATCGCATCCTGCGTATCCTAGGACGGGAGGCCACCCAGCTCTACCTACTCTCGGAGATTCAGAAGGTCTACTGCTCTCAGGGGGTGAGCATCAACGATAAGCACCTCGAGACAATCATCAGCAAGCTGCTGAGCAAGGTGCAGGTAACCTCTTCGGGCGATACCGAGTTCCTGTCAGGGGAGCTTGTGAACCGCTTGGCCTTCGCCGAGGTCAACGCTAAAGTGGCTGCCGAAGGTGGCCGCCAAGCTACAGCTCAACCGGTCCTTTTGGGTATCAGCAAGGCCGCCCTCAACACCGACAGCTTCCTTTCGGCAGCCTCCTTCCAACATACCATCAGAGTTCTGGCTGGTGCGGCCATCGAGGGCAAGCAGGACGATCTTTACGGCCTCAAAGCGAACGTCATCATCGGCAAGCTGATCCCGGCGGGAACGGGTTTCCGGGGCCAGCTTGGACATGAGGGCGAAATCGCTTCAGAGACTTATGAGGATGTGGAATTAGCATTGGTTAGGGAGGAAGGTGCCGAGGAACCGACCATCCCGCAAGTGGAGGCAGCCGAGTTGCCTCTGGTTGCGAGCTCGTCATAATAAGAGGCCGCTTCAGAGGGGAGGGCGGTGATCGAGTTTGATTCGGTCACCGCCTTTTTGTTTGACAAAAGCCTGGAAATGGCGTATAGTAGATTTACTGCGCCTGAACGGAATTTGGGAACGCTGATCAGAAAGGGAGCATCTTTTATGGAAATCGGAACAGTCCGCCAGGTAGATATCGGCCGCCAGATGCAGGAGGCCTATCTCGATTACGCTATGAGCGTGATCGTGGCCCGGGCCTTGCCCGATGCCCGCGACGGCCTGAAGCCGGTGCATCGCCGCATTCTCTACGCCATGCACGATATGGGCCTCCACCACGATAAACCCCACAAGAAGAGCGCCCGCATCGTGGGCGAGGTGTTGGGCAAGTACCACCCTCACGGGGACGCGGCTGTCTACGATGCCATGGCCCGCATGGCCCAGGACTTCTCCATGCGCTGCATGCTGGTGGATGGCCAGGGCAACTTCGGCAGCGTGGACGGCGACCCGCCGGCGGCTA
The DNA here is from genome assembly GCA_030615705.1 of Chloroflexota bacterium. GTDB lineage: Bacteria > Chloroflexota > Anaerolineae > VGOG01 > VGOG01 > JAUWYT01. The sequence continues at coordinate 11,723 of JAUWYT010000003.1, read as the reverse complement.
TGCGCTACACTGAAGCTCGGCTGACCTCTACGGCCACAGAGATGCTAAACGACATTGATAAGGAGACCGTGGATTTCACTGAGAACTTCGATGGCACCCTGCAAGAGCCAATGATTTTGCCGGCCAGCATTCCCAATCTGTTGATCAACGGCAGCTCAGGTATCGCAGTAGCCATGTCCACTAGCATTCCACCTCATAATCTGGGGGAGGTTTGCGATGCTCTGATCTATATGATAGACCATGCTAGGAAGCTAGACCAGGTTACCATCGAGGAGCTAATGCGATTCATCAAAGGACCTGACTTCCCCACCGGTGGAGTCGTCTATCGCTACCGACCAGCCGAAGGGAACGGTGCCGAAGACTTGGCCGAGCCTTCGGGCCGAGCCTCAGGCCGAGGGCTCAGTCGAGGCGTGGACGCCATCCGCAGCGCCTACGCAGTGGGAAGAGGACGTATCACTGTCCAGGCCAAGGCTCACATCGAGGAGATGAGCCGCAATCGCCATCGCATCGTGGTCACAGAGTTGCCGTATCAGACTAGCAAGGGTAACCTCATCGAGCGAGTGGCCGAACTGGTTCGTGACGGCCGCCTGGAGGGTATTACAGACCTCAGGGACGAGTCGGATCGCCAGGGGATGCGTCTTTGCGTTGAGTTGACCCGAACTGTAGAGCCCCGGGAGGTGTTAGCTGAGCTCTTTCGGCTGACGCCTATGCAGAGCACTTTTAGCATTATCATGCTGGCCTTGGTGGATGGCGAGCCCCGTTTGCTTTCCCTCAAGAGGGCCTTGCAGCATTACCTTGACCACCGTCATGAGATCGTCACCCGCCGCAGTCGCTATGAGCTGGAGGGGGCACGTGAGCGAGCCCACGTGTTGGAAGGATTGCTGACAGCCTTGACTAACCTAGATGAGGTCATCTCCACTATCCGCCGGTCCCGCACGGCTGATACGGCTCGCAGAAACCTGCGCCGCAAGTTCAAGCTGACCGAAGCACAGGCTCAGGCTATCTTGGATATGCCTCTGCGGCGGGTGGCTGCCCTGGAACGCAGGAAGATAGAGGAGGAGCATAAGGAAAAGCTTAAACTCATCCGTGAGTTGAAGAGCATCCTGCGCAGCCCCAAGAAGATCGTGGCTTTGATCAGGGAAGAGCTACAGGAGGTTAAGGCCAAGTACAGTGACCCGCGGCGCACTCAGATCGTGGAACGGGAGAAGGTCGAACTCACTGCCCGAGATCTCTTGCCTGACGAGGACGTGCTGATCGTCATCAGCCGTGATGGTTTGGTCTCACGGCGTCCCTTGGATGAGGGGATCAAGACCGCCCGGCGACGGGCCAAGCACCCTCTTCACAAGGTGTTTGTGGCCAACACTCGCGACGAGCTGTTCCTGTTCACTGCCGACGGGCGGGCTGCGTCCTTGCCGGTGCATCAGATACCTGAGGCCGACAAGACTGGCGAGGGACAGCACCTGGCTGATATGACGTCCCTGTGGCGGCGTCACAAGGTCGTCACTGCTCTTGCGCTACCTGTTGCGGTAGGGGTGAAACCCCCCACGCAAATCGGGGAGGGCTGCCTGTTCCTGGCTACCTGTGAAGGCAAGGTCAAACGGGTGACGCTGGCCGATTTCCTGGCTGGTCGGGGCGGTGAGTTCACCGTGATGAGCGTGGACGATGGTGACGAGTTAGGATGGGCCGCTTTAACCTGGGGCGATCAGGAGGTGCTTTTGGTCACGCGGAGGGGACAGGCCATCCGATTCTCGGAGAAGAATGTGCGACCCATGGGGCTGCCGGCCGGCGGGGTCATGGGCATTAAGCTGGGCGAAGGCGACCGGGTGGTGGCTATGGATGTCGTGCAGGGCAGGGGCAGTCTCTTCGTCGCCACCAGCGCGGGCTACGGCAAGTGGACATCTCTAGCCGAGTATCCCACCCAAAGACGCTACGGTACGGGGCTGGTCACGGCCAATCTATCATCGAAGACGGGGTATCTGGTGGGCGGCTGCGTGGTCAAGGGCAGCGATTGGGTGGTTTTGGTCTCGGCCAAGGGGGCCACCAAGAAGTTGCGGGTGCGCAGCGCGCCGCGCATGGGACGCGCAACTCAGGGCAGGATCCTGATGTCGCTGCGGGGTGGCGACAGCTTAGCTGGTGTGGTCTGCCTTGTGGAGAGGGCAGAACTAGGTAGTTCTATATCAGGCGAGTGAGCGCAGGCATCCTGAGCCTGTCGGAGGGCGCTCGCTCCGGCTCAAGTAAGGAGGCGAAATGCAACATACAGACAAGATGCTCACTTGTGAGCAATGTGGGTCCAAATTTGTGTTCACCGTCACCGAGCAGCGGGAAATGGCCGAACGAGGTGCCGAGTTGTTCGAGCCCAAGTTCTGTCCTCGCTGCCGCGCTGCCGAAGAGCCTGGAGTCAAGCTTATTGGACGGGTGAAATGGTTCGACGCCAACAAGGGCTGGGGCTTTATTACCAAGGCCAACGGTGAGGACATCTTCGTTCACCGGACCGGCCTCGAGGCTTACAGTACCCTGCAAGACGGGCAGGAGGTGGAGTTCCAGATCGAACAAACCCCCAAAGGGCCCGAAGCGGTCAAGGTAGTGCCCCTGCCGACGGATGAATGAAAGCACAGTTGAGCTGGGCCTGCCTGCTATACCCATGACTTAGAGGAAGCGCCCAATGTTGCGCACTAAGATCGTTTGTACGATCGGACCGGCCAGCCGTGCCCCTGAGCTGCTGCGGGAGCTGACGCTGGCCGGCATGGACGTGGCCCGCCTGAACTTCGCCCACGGCGGCCAATCCTATCACGGCGAGAACATCGAGCGCATTCGCGCCGTGGCTGCCGAGGTGGGAAAACCTGTAGCCATCTTGACCGATCTCCAGGGGCCCAAGCTGCGGGTCGGGGAGATGGACGGTGAGGGAGTCCTTTTGGTTTCTGGGGACAAGGTGATCCTGACCACGCGGCCCATTGTAGGTCGCGAAGGCCTCGGCGAGGTGCCCGTCCAGTATGCCCAGCATCCCCGAGACGTGGAACCCGGCGATCGCATCCTCATTGACGACGGGCTGCTGGAGCTGGAGGTCCTCTCCACCGGGGAGACGGACATCGCCTGTCGGGTGATCACCGGAGGTTTGCTCAAGTCCAACAAGGGAATGAACCTGCCCCGCGCCTCTCACGCCATTCCGGCCATCACCGATAAGGACCGTGAGGATTTGCGCTTTGTGTTGGAGCAACAAGTGGATTGGGTTGCCCTCTCCTTTGTGCGCCACTCAGGCGAGGTGCAGGAGCTAAAGGAGATGATCAGGGAGCTCTCAGCCTTCGGCAGCCCTGTGCCCGTGGTGGCCAAAATCGAGAAACCGGAGGCTGTGGACGACATTGACCGGATCATCGAGGCGGCGGACGTGATCATGGTGGCCCGCGGCGACCTGGGGATCGAGACCTCGCCGGAGGTTGTGCCCATAGTGCAGAAGATGATTATTGCCAAATGCAACGCCGTGGGCAAGCCGGTAATTACCGCCACCCAGATGTTGGATTCGATGATGCGTAACCCGCGGCCGACCAGGGCTGAAGCCAGTGATGTGGCCAATGCCATCTTGGACGGCACCGATGCCATCATGCTCTCTGGCGAGACGGCGGTGGGTAAGTATCCCCTTGAAGCCTTACGGACGATGGTCAGGATCGCCGAGGAGGCTGAGCGAGGCGGACTGGAAGGTGTAGGTAGGCCCCGCCCGCCCCTTGGCCCGGTGACCTCCATTGCCGACGCCGTCAGCCGTGCCACCTGTGAGACGGCCTGTGATCTGGGGGCAGCGGCAATCATCACCCCCACTGTCTCAGGCCACACCGCCCGGGTTATCTCCAAATATCGTCCTCCCTGTCCCATAATCGCTGTTACGCCCAGTCGCATGGTTCAGTGCCAGTTGGCCCTATATTGGGGGGTTCGTCCGCTGCTCTCGAGGCGCGCGGAGAGCACCGATGAAATAATCGCTGGTGCGGTCAGGGCTGCTCAGGAGCATGGACTGGTAAAACAGGGCGATGTGGTGGTTATCACTGCTGGAGCGGCAGGCAGCGGCCCCGGCACGACGGACATCATGAAGGTGCATGTCATCTAGTTTCTTGTTTGACAGCGCTTCCACCCCGTGTTACAATGAATTTACCGCGCCCCTGTAGCTCAATTGGAGAGAGCGTCTGACTTCGAATCAGCAGGCTGCAGGTTCGAGTCCTGCCAGGGGCGCCAAAGGTCTCAGCTTGCCAAGAATCCACCTTGAAGGGGTGGATTCTTGTTTTCTGGACAATGGGCGGTCTTCCCCCATAGGGCTTATGTTTGTCAGCTCCCAACAGGGAGTCCGCTGAGCAATGACGTCCCCGGAAAGTTGTAAGGAACAAAGTTACGCAGAGGTATTGACAAAATCCTTTTTCTTTGATATAATACTAATACTTTCTTAGTTTCGGAAAAAAACTAAGCCCAAGGCTGACAGAATTGGCAGGTTAGCTAAAGTTTCAATGGACGGAGCAACCTGTGCCATATATTGGTAGATCAAACCTGATGAAACGGCTAAACCGTTCAGCTATCTTGGAACTACTTAGAGAACAGGGCCCTCTTTCTAGGGCCAGGATCGCCAGAGTTCTGCATCTAAGCCCAGCCACTGTAACCAGGATAGTGAGCAAATTGGTGGAGGAGAATCTCGTCTTGGAGATAGGTACAGGGGATTCCACTGGCGGGCGCCGGCCGACTCTTCTGGAATTTAATTGCGCAGCCAATGCGATCATTGGCATAGATATGGGTGGGACGCAAATTCTGGGGGCTCTAGCTGATCTAGGCGGTAATATTCTTCAGAAAGCGTCCCTTCCCTCTTCTTCGGGAGAGGGCCGGAAAGACGGTCTGGAACAGTTGATAAAGGTTATCGAGCAACTCCTCAGCAATCCCCGTTTAGATGATCAGGAGCTCAGAGGTATTGGGATCGGCGCTCCCTCCATAACGCTTCACCAGGAAGGGATAGTTGTTTGGGCCGCCAGTCTGGGCTGGAAAGACTTAGGCTTGAAAAAGATTTTAGAGCCCCGCTTTCAGGTCCCTGTCTTTGTCGAAAACGACGTTAACTTGGCTGCCTTGGGCGAGAGTTGGTATGGGGCTGGCAAAGGTATAGATAATCTGGTTTGTATTTCCATTGGTACAGGCATCGGAGCAGGCATCGTTATCAGCGGTAAGCTATATCGTGGCTATAGCGAGGCGGCCGGGGAAGTCGGCTATTTGGTGCCCGACAGCTCTTACTTGGGTAAGCATTACGAGCAGTTCGGCTGTATAGAGACCTTGTCTGCTGGCCCGGGCATTGTCCGCCGAGCGCTAGCGGCTATGGAGGGGGACGGGGAGACCATTCTTCGGGAGCTAGCGGGGGGTGATTTGAAGGCTTTGACAGCCGAGAAGGTCTTTGAAGCTGCTCGCAGTGGCGATCTTCTGGCCCAAGGGGTCGTAGATGAAACGGTAAATTATCTCAGCATTATAGTGGCCAGCGCGGCAGCCATTTTAAATCCAGAGTTAATTGTACTGGGTGGAGGAATAGCTCGTTCGGCTGATTTGCTTATCGAACCCATCCGCCAGCGAGTGGAAGGGGTAGTGCCGGTTATGCCACTTATCAAGGCCTCTGAGTTGGGCGAAAATGCTGCTGTCATGGGCGCTATCGCCATGGTTCTCCATTCCACAGACGATGTCTTGGTAAGGGGTTGATGCGGCCCCGGGCCTCTAGCACCGGAGAGACAAGGTTTCATGGCCTACCAGGGTTTGCACATTATTGATTTCCATGCCCACTTCCCCACCAGCCGTCCCTGGTTTGGACGCACCGACCGGTGGACACAGGTGGTGGAAAAGATCGGCGAGCGCCGCGCCAAACTGCTCCGCGAGCAAGCCAGGGCCTACAACCTGGAGTGGCGACGGGCCTGGGGCTTTCCTGCCCCAGAGGCAGAGTCGCCTACCGACGATGAGCAGGCCGACCGCTGGGCCGCCGAGGTGGACCTCCACGGACTGGATAAAGTCGTCTTTGTCACCGGCGGCGGTAACGATCACCTGGCCTACCTGGTGAATCGCCACCCGGACAAGTTCATCGGCTTTGCTCATCACGACCCTTTCGAGGAGAATGCCGCTGAGGAACTGGAGCGGGCAGTGATGGAGCTGGGGATGCGCGGTTACAAAGTGCTAGCCCCAGCCCTGGATCGAGACCTGGACGACGAGGCGGCATTTCCTGTATGGGAGGTGGCGGCCAAGCACAATATCTCGGTGTTGATTCACTTTGGTATTTTGGGCGGCGGCGGTGGCCTCGCTTACCATCCCAACATCAGTCCTCTCAAGTTGCACAACGTGGCCAAGGCTTTCCCCGACGTGAACTTCGTGGTGCCCCATTTTGGCTGCACTTACATCTTTGACACGCTTCAACTCTGTTGGGCTTGCCGAAACGTCTACGTGGACACCTCTGGTTCCAATCAATGGATCCGCTGGATGCCGGAAGAGTGGACGGTGAAGCGGCTCTATCGCAAATACCTGGAGACCATCGGTCCCGACCGCATTCTCTTTGGCACCGATTCCAGTTGGTTCCCGCGTGGCTTCGCCGTGCGGTACCTGCAAGATCAGATTCGCGATTTGGTGTACCTGGGAGTGAGTCACGAGACCATGCAAAAGATCCTGGCTGGCAATGCGGCCCGCCTACTCAAGATCGAAAGGGGGTGATAAGGCGACAAAGACAGACCTGTGGGGGATATTGGCTCTTGCCAGTATCCAATCGCTTTACCAAAACTATGCAAAAGGAGAAAGAGAAAATGAGAAAGCTCGTATCGTTACTGCTCGTTGTCATTGCGCTGACCAGCTTCGTGGTCGCATGCGCTGCGCCTACCCCCGAGGTGATCGAAAAGGAGGTAGTCGTCGAGAAAGAGGTTCCGGTCACCGTCGAGGTCGACAAAGAGGTGATCGTCGAGAAAGAAGTGGTGAGGACCGTGATCGTCGAGAAGGAAGTGGAAAAGGGCGTCACCATCGAGTACTGGCAGTACTTCTTTGACGCCCGCGTAGACGCCATGAACCGCCTCATCCAGCAGTTCGAGGCCGAAAACCCCGATATCCACATCATCCACACCAACTTCCCCTACGCGGACTACCGAGACAAGATAGCCGCCTCGGTGCCGGCCGGTGTCGGCCCGGACATCGCCACTCTCTACTACGGCTGGATGCCGCTCTGGGTGGACTCCGGCTACCTGGTTCCCCTGCCCGAGGACGAGTTCCCGCCCTCAATGATCGAAAGCGAGTTCTCGCCACTGGTGCAGGCTGGCAAGTTCGACGGCAAGTACTGGGCCATCCCCACCGCCGTCCGCACCCTGGCCCTCTTCTGGAACAAGGACCTCTTTGAGGCCGCCGGCCTGGACCCGGAGAAGCCGCCCACGACGTTGGACGAGTTCGTGGAATACGCCAAAAAGCTCACCAAACTCGATGCCAACGGCGACTATGAGGTTATGGGCTACGCAGTGGAGATGAACGGGCAGGCCCACCACTGGTATCGCGAAATCCTCACTCGCCAGTTTGGCCAGGTGCCGCAGAGCGAGGACCAGCGCAAGATTCAGTGGAACGCCTCCGAAGGCGGCTACGAAGCCTGGGAGTGGCTGTGCAAGTTCGAGACCGAGTACAAGACCGGCACCAACGACCTGTTCGACGGCGCGACACAGGCCTTCTACCAGGGCAAGCTGGCCTTGCACATTGATGGGTCCTTCCGCCTGGGCTCCATTGCCAAGAACGCGCCCGACCTGAACTTTGGCGTGGCGCCTATGCCCATCGGGCCCAGCGGTGAACTGACGACCTTCGGTTCCTTCTGGACCCACGGCCTGACCAACAAGGCCGCCTCTGACCCGAAGCGACTGGAAGCGGCGGTGAAGTTCCTTAAGTTCATCACCACCGACGAGGCCATGGCGCTTTGGGTAGACAAGGTCGGCGAGTTGCCGGCGCGGCTGGAAGCGGCCAGCGATCCCGATTTGCTGGCCGACCCCAAGCTCGGCGCCTTCGCCCAACAACTCCCCTACGCCTACGCGACCTTCTTCGTCAACGAGAGCGACGACCGCCAGGCGCTCATGGACGCCTATGACGCCGTGCAACTGACCGGCGAAAACCCGCGCGCCGCGCTGGACGAAGCCGTCGAGAAAGTTCAGGCCCTGTTCGACGAGTTCTGGGCCACGCATTAACCATCAGCATGAGGAGGCAGGGGGTGCGTTCCCCCTGCCTCCTTTGTGTCACTCTCTGAAAGATTGAGAGCTCTTCTCACAAAGCGCCGCCGTGGGTGATAAGGAGCATCAGACATGTTCAAGAAACTGAGTCTGCGTCGCCGCCAACAGCTTTGGGCCTACGCTTTCATTCTCATCCCGCTATTCTTCTTTCTGGCGATTCGCATCGGCCCGACGTTGTTCGCCCTTAACGTCAGTGTGCGAGAGTGGAACATCCTCTCTCCAGAAAAGCCGTTTGTAGGCCTAGCCAACTTCGAAAGGATTTGGCAGGACTTTCAGAACCCCAAGTCTGTGGTGCGTCGCGCCTTTCAAAATACGTTTTCCTACGTCATCATCGGTGTGCCCACACAACTGGTGCTGGCCCTGGCCATCGCGCTGATGCTGGATCGCATCACTCGCCTGGTCAGCCTGTTCCGGGCCATCTATTTCATCCCCTTTGTCACCTCTACGGTCGCCATCTCCTGGGTCTGGCGCTGGATGTACCAGCCGCGCTTTGGGCCGATTAACCTCCTTCTCAGTTTTCTCGGCCTGCCTGAGCAGAACTTTCTCCGTGACCCCGATCAGGCACTGCTCTCCATCGTCGCCGTGGCCATTTGGCAGGGTCTGGGCTTTGCCATTATCATTTTCCTGGCTGGCCTGAAGCAAATACCGCAGATGTACTACGAAGCCGCCAGGATTGATGGCGCCAACCGCTGGCAACTTCTCCGCCGCGTCACCCTGCCATTGTTGAACCCTACCATCGTCTACCTGGTGGTGTTGCAAAGCATCAGGTTCCTGCGCATGTTCACCCAGGTGATCACCATGACGCGCCAGGGAGACGGCGGACCGCTCAACAGCACGGTGACAGTGGTGCTGCACATGTACCGTGAGGGCTTTGGCCGGTACAAGATGGGCTCCGCCGCTGCCCTCATGGTGGTGCTGTTCCTGATTATTATGATGATTACCCTGGCGCAGATGCGTCTGCTGACGCGACGGGTTGAGTATTAGGAGGCGACAAATGGCGGTCAGTGTGGAACAAAAGACTCATGGGAGTAGATATGGAATAGGCCAACGACGATCGGAAGCCATTGTCAAGGCGATTTGTTACTTCTTCTTGATCCTGGGCGGCATCACAATGGTCGTGCCCTTTATCTGGATGATCGCCACCTCTTTCAAGCCAGCGTCCGAAATCTACATGGGCAATTTTTTTCCCAAGGCAGCGAGCCTTGATAATTATAGAGAGGTCATCCTCAAAACGCTCTTTCCGCGGTGGTACCTGAACAGCTTCATCTGCGCCACTCTGAGCACCCTGAGCGTGGTCTTCTTCGATTCGCTGGTTGGCTACACCCTGGCCAAGTACGACTTTCCTGGAAAAAACGTCATCTTTGTGCTCATCTTGGGGACTCTGATGGTGCCTACCGAGATGTTGGTCATTCCCTGGTACATCATGTCGGTCGATCTCCACTGGGCCGACACGTACTGGGGCATCATCTTCCCCGGGGTGATCACCGGCGGCGGCATCTTTCTGATGCGACAGTTTATGTCCGGCGTGCCCAACGACCTGATTGACGCTGCGCGGATAGATGGCGTCTCCGAGTTTGGACTCTACTGGCGGGTAGCATTGCCCCTGGTGAAACCGGCCCTCGCGGCTCTCGCTATCTTCAACTTTCTGGGCAACTGGAATGCCTACATCTGGCCGCTCATCGTTTCCAGCGCGCGGGAGATGCTCACCCTGCCCGTGGGCCTGGCCTACTTCTCCGGCGAGGCGAGTACCGATTGGCATCTGATCATGACGGCCAATACACTGTCGGTAGTGCCCCTGCTGGCTGTCTTTGTGATCTTCCAGCGACAGATCATCGAGGGCATTGCCCTGACGGGCCTAAAGGGATAGCCAATGGTTGACCGTCTCTTCCCCAACCCTACCTACGCCGCCCACGTGCTCGCGCCTTCCTTTGCCGAGGCCAAGGAGCGTTTTTTTGCGCCGATGATAGCGGCCAACAAGGCCCACGTCCTGATGCTGCTCAAGCAGGGGATCATCAACCAGGAGTGCGCTCAGGCGTTGCTCGCCGCTCTGCTCCAAATCGAGGCCGAAGGGCCGGAAGCGATGGACTACCAGCCGGGTGTAGAGGACCTGTACTTCTGCGCCGAGCGGCGGCTCATCGCCCTGGCCGGAGCCGAGGCGGGAGGCAATCTCCAACTGGCCCGCAGCCGCAACGACCTGGGTGTGGCCCTCGGCCGCCTGGCCTTGCGCGATGAATTGCTGGGCACCCTGGAGCGCCTGAATCACTTCCGGGGCACCTTGCTAGCTTTCAGCCGCGAACACCTGGAAACCGTTATGCCCGGTTACACCCACACCCAGCCGGCCCAACCCATCACCCTGGCCCACTACTTGGCTGGAGTATTGGGCTTCATGGAACGAGACGCGACGCGCCTCAAGGCTGCCTACGCTACCACTAATTGCAGTCCCCTGGGGGCGGCGGCTTTCACTACCTCTGGCTTTCCAGTAGACCGCCGGTACGTGGCCGAGCTGCTGGGCTTCGCTGGGCCGATGGAGAGCAGCTACGACGCCATCGGTGCCTCTGACCACATGACCGAAGCTGTTGCCGCCCTGCTCACCATGGCCGCCAACCTCTCCCGTTTTACCAAGGACCTCCTCTTCTGGGCCACGCGCGAGGCGGGGGCCATCCGAATCGGCGACGATTTCGTCCAGATCAGCTCCATCATGCCCCAGAAACGTAACCCGGTGGTGCTGGAACACCTGCGTGCTCGTCTGGGGCACGTCTACGGCCATGTCCTCTCTGTCCTGACCTTGAGTCACAACGTGCCCTACGGTGACACCCAGGACATCGAGGACGAGATATATGAGCCCCTCTTCGGAGCTTTTGAGGCGACCGACGCCGTGCTGGAGCTGTACGCGGCAGTTTTCGAGAGCTTGGAGGTGGACCGTGCCCATCTCCTGGCCCGCTCTGCCGAGGGCTTCACCACCGCCACAGAGCTGGCCGATACCCTGGTGCGAGAGAAGGGCCTGGCTTTCCGCACGGCCCATGCCATCGTCGCTCGTCTGGTGAAGATGGCTACAGCCCAGGGCTTGAGTCCTAACCAAGTCGGGGTAGCCATACTGGAGGAAGCCGCTCTTGCAGTCACCGGACACCCATTGGGCTTGACGGAAGAGGCCCTGCATCGCGCTCTGGACCCCATCCACTTCGTGCAGGTCCGGCGCGTTATGGGTGGCCCTGCCCCTGAGGCGACTGCGGCGGTGCTGGCGAATGTGGAAGAAGCTCTGGAGCGAGATCGAAGTTGGCTGGATGGGGAGAAAGAGAGACTGGCGCTGGGCCGCGCCGTTCTGGACAAGCAAGTAAAGGTCATAGTTGGAGGTAAGATGAAGTGAGCGAAAGTCTAGACGTCAAAACGCTGACCTTCGAGCAGTTGGCCAAGACTATTGACCACTCTCTGCTCAGGCCGGAACTGACGGAGCAGGATGTGATAGAAGGGTGCAGGTTGGCTAAGCAATACCACGTT
>JAUWYT010000315.1 GCA_030615705.1 Chloroflexota bacterium | reverse complement strand
AGATTTCGCCCGCCTGCTTCCGAGTTCCGGTTTCCGAATTCCGGAATTCCGGAGAATCGGAAACTCGCCTGAGCCTGCCTGCCTCTGCGAGGCACGAGCGGGCAGGCGAGAGCGACCCGCCTGCCACTGGCGGGCAGGTGGCGGCCAAGGATTGCGGATTTAGATATAGACAATATTCTGTTACAAATTACACTTGTCATAAAAGCTGCTCATCCGAGGATTTTGAAATTATTTACCTGAAGATCTGGAGAATCTAAGAGTAGAAAAACTGGCGACCGCAACGAGGCGAGGATGCTGCCCTGGCACTACATCAAGATCTTCTTGCGCTCAGGATCGTAGAGCGCGCGCACGTGACGTGTCGCCGGAATCACTTCATCGTATACTTCTATCTCATAGCCGTCGTCGTGGTTTGCATGCTCGGGCGTCAGGAAACCGTAGGCAATGGTCTTCCTAACTGTATGGCCATAACCGCCGCTGGTCACAACGCCCAGGACCTCACCCTTGTGGCAGATTGTTTCCCCGCCATGAAGCAGCCTGGGCTTGTCGATATCAAGGGTAAAGCAGCAGAGCGTCCATTTGGGGCTCTCCTCCTTGATCTTGAGAAGGGCCTCACGCCCGATGAAGTCTCCCTTGTCAAGGGCCACACAGAAACCAAGCCCTGCGTCATAGGGACTGTAGTCAGGTGTTACCTCTGTGCTCCAGTAGCGATAGCCTTTCTCCAGGCGCAGCGAATCGATGGCCCGGTAGCCGGCGTTGGCCACGCCGAGGTCCTGGCCAGCCTCCCACAGCAGCTCATAAACGTGCCCGGCGTATTCGGGCAGGATGTAGAGTTCGTAGCCGAGCTCACCCACATATGTCACCCGAAGGGCCAGCACCTGTGCATAGCCCACCGTGATGTGTCGACACTGGCTGAACTTGAAATTCTCGTTGCTGACGTCGTCCTTGGTGACCTTCTCCAGAAGCTTGCGGGAATTGGGGCCACAGACGTTTATCATTGCATAGGAGGAGGTCACGTCCCGGAACACGACCGAACCGTCCTTGGGCATATGGCTCTTGATCCACACGGAGTCGTGGACACCAAAGGCCGTGCCGGTGATGATGAAAAATCGGTCCTCGGCCAGGCGGGCGATCGTGATGTCGCACTCAACACCACCGCGCTCGTTACACAACTGGGTGTAGATCACGCTGCCTACAGGTCTGTCGATCTCGTTAGCTGCCAGCCTGTTTAAAAACACCAGTGCCTCGGGGCCTTCGATCTCGAACTTGCTGAAGGATGGCTGATCGATCAGCACTACCTGCTCGCGTGCGGCCTGGTGTTCGTTGGCGACGTGCTCAAACCAGTTGGGAAGCCCGAAGGTCAGCTCATCCTCAGCTTCTACACCCTCTGGAGCAAACCAGTTCGCGCGTTCCCATCCAAACTTAGCCCCATAGACAGCACCCCTCTCCTTCAGGACGTAGTATAGCGGGCTGCGCTTCACGCCACGGGCAGTATCGTGCTCTTCATACGGCCAGGAGATAGTATAATGCTTACCGTAGATCTCTCGGGTCCTGTCGAGGATGTACTTCGGGCTCCTGTGGTATTGACCGAACCGGCGAATGTCGAGTGGCCACAGATCAAGGCTTGGCTCCCCTTCAACAATCCATTCGGCCAGCATGCGGCCCGCACCACCACCAGCAGCGATACCAAAAGCGTTGAAGCCGGCGGCAACAAAACAGTTGTCCAGTTCTGGCGCTGGGCCCATGATGCAATTGCCGTCGGGCGTAAAGGCCTCAGGACCGTTGACCAGTCTCGCAACGCCCGCCGTCTCCAGGCACGGTGTTCGCTTAATGGCCGCACTGGAAAGTGGCTCGAAATGATCAAAGTCGGGCTCGAGCAGCTCCTGGGTAAAGCCTTTGGGAATACCGTCGAGTGCCCAGGGAATGCCATCTCGTTCGTAGCCGCCCATGACCAGGCCGCCGACCTCTTCCTTGTAATAGAGCAGGCTGTCTTTATCCCGCAAGGTTGGCAAATCCGGGGGCACCGCATCAATCTCTTCCGTGACGAGGAACTGATGCTGAAAGGGGACCAGGGGGACGTTGATACCCATCATCTGGCCAAGCTCGCGGCCCCACATACCGGCGGCGTTCACAACTATTTCGCACCTGATCTTACCCCTGTCGGTATTCACGACAGTCACTCGGTTCTCTTTGAACTCAAATCCTGTCACGAGAGTATGCTGGTAAATCTCTGCGCCGCGGTTTCTCACCCCTTTTGCCATGGCCAGAGTCAGGCCACTGGGATCGACCTGTCCGTCAGAGGGCATGAAGGCCGCTCCGATCACACCATCCAGGCTCATTATAGGGAAGAGATCCAGGGCCTCCTTTGGGGAGATGATGTGCATATCCAGACCGAACCCGCGGGCCGTCGTGGCACCCTTCTTCAGTTCGAACAGACGGGCCTGACTGCAGGCCAGGTGCAGGCAGCCACTCTTCTTCCACCCGGTCGTCAGGCCGGTTTCCTCCTCCAGTTTCTCGTAGAATTCCACACTGTATTTCAGCATTTGGGTAACATTCCGGTTGGAACGTAGCTGTCCCACAAGGCCCGCCGCGTGCCAGGTGGATCCGCTGGTCAACTCCCCTTTCTCAACAATCACGACGT
>JAUWYT010000067.1 GCA_030615705.1 Chloroflexota bacterium | reverse complement strand
AGTGCGAAGCATTGGCTCATTGGTCATTAATCCAGTGGAGGTTCTTCATGACCGTCGCTATCTATCCCGCTACCTTCGATCCCATCACCAATGGTCACATAGACATAGCGGAGCGGGCGGCTGCTATCTTCGATAAATTGATCGTCGTGGTGTACGCCCGCCCTTTGAAAAGACTCCTCTTCTCTACTGAGGAGCGCTTGGCTATGACCCGCCAAGCTCTGAAGCATCTATCCAGTGTCAGCGTCGAAAGCTACGATTGTTTGACAGTGGATTTCGCCCGCCAAGAAAGAGCACAGGTTGTGGTGCGCGGCCTGAGGGTGCTCTCCGATTTCGAATGGGAGTTCCAACTGGCATTGACCAACAGAAAGTTGGCCCCGGACATTGATACTGTCTGCTTGATGACCAGCCAGGAATACTCCTTTCTAAGCTCCAGTGTGGTCAAAGAAGTAGCTATGGCCGGGGGCTGTATAGACAATATGGTACCAACTCATGTCGTGTCCGCTCTCAAGAGGAAGTTCGAAGGACTGGCAGAAGAGGAGAGTGACAAAGTGCAGATAATCTCCTTGCGAGACTGAACCTATCTCTCTTAAACCTGCTTATTCTATCCAAGTGAGCTCAGCCGAGCGCGAATTGCAGAGGGGGTAATCAAAATGGACATCCTTTATTTGATTGACGAATTGGAATCAAGGCTTACAGAGGGCTGGCGGATTCCCCTCACCTCAAATGTCGTTGTTGGTGAAGAAGAGTTCTTCGACATCATCAACGAGATGCGCGAGCGCATCCCGGAGGAGGTCAGGCAAGCCAAGAAGACCGAACGGGAGAGGGAGCGGATCATTGCCCAAGCCCACGAGGAAGCGGAACGTATCGTGGCCTTAGCCAGAGAACAGGCCAAAGAGGTATTGGCCGAGATCGAAATCGTCAAAGTGGCCGAAGTACGCGCCGAAACCATCATCGAGCGGGCCCAGCACGAGACGGATAGAATCAAGACCGATGCCGACGACTACGTCATCGCAGTTCTGAGCGACTTGGAGGCCCATTTGGACAGCCTGCTGACACGCGCGCGCAATGGCATCAGGTTCGTGCAAGAGGGTAAAGTGAGCCCAGAAGGCGAGCAGGCGGGAGAAGAGGCTGAGGAGAGCGATTAAGCGGCTTGCGTAAGAGGCCACTTCTTGACACAATGGCTACTCTGGCTTATAATGGAACCCAGATTAGACATCTTTAACGACGTATGGAAGGAGTGTGAAAACCAAGTGGGAGCACTGCCTAAGAGAAAGATTTCCAAGGGGCGTCGGAATCGGAGGCGCGCGCATCACGCACTGAAGCTACCGAGGCTTGTCCCTTGTCCTCAGTGTCACGAACTTCGATTGCCCCATCAAGTCTGCCCATCCTGTGGCACTTACCAAGGCGTTGAAGTCATCGAGATCAAAACGAAGAAAAAGAGGTCCGAATAGCCGCTTCACCGCTGTTTGTCTTTCGAGGCCGTGCCAACGAAGCTTATGCACGGCCATTAGCCATTCACCTGGGAGGCAAAGATGATCAGAACACCCCTCTGCGACCTGGTAGGTATCAAGTACCCCATCGTGCAGGGAGGTATGGCCTGGGTGGGCACGGCTGAACTCGCTGCCGCTATTTCCAATGCCGGGGGCCTAGGCATGATTGGAGGAGGCAATGCCCCCCCTGAGGAGGTGGCCCGGGAGATCCGTTTGGCTAAGGAATTTACCGATAAACCATTCGGGGTGAACATCCCTCTGGCCATCTCCGAATACGCTGACGACATCGTAGCCCTTTGCATCAAGGAAGGTGTGAAAATCATGGTCATCGGGGCTTGGAGGCCAGGGAACCACATAGCTCGCCTCAAGGAGGCGAACATCACCGTCATTCCCGTCATCGCCTCGGTAGCCCTGGCCAAGCGCCTGGAGCGCCAGGGGGTTGATGCCCTGATAGCCGAGGGGATGGAATCGGGCGGGCACATCGGCGATGTAGCCACCATGCCTCTGGTGCCGCAGGTGGTGAATGTTGTGGACATCCCGGTCATTGCTGCTGGCGGCATCGCCGATGGGCGGGGCCTGGTGGCGGCCTTGGCCTTAGGTGCCCAGGGCATCCAGATGGGCACCCGCTTCATCTGCACCACCGAGTGCACCGTCCACGAGAACTACAAGCGGGCGATCCTCAAGGCCAGGGATCGCTCCACTGTAACTACAGGACACAGCCTGGGACATCCCGTTCGCGCCCTTAAGAACCCCATGGTGCACCAGTTCGAGGAATTGGAGAGGCGCGGCATCTCGGAGGAGGAGATCATCGAGTTCGGCACGGGGAAGCTGAGACTGGCCGCCATCAAGGGGGATATAACAAACGGCTCAGTCATGGCTGGGCAGATCGCAGGGATGATCAATGACATCGTCCCCGTCAAGGAACTCATCGAGCGCATCGTCGCCGAGGCGGAGGAGATCATCGGCCAGTTGCAGGGGGTTGTGAGTTAGGTTGAAGGGAGGACTAACCTTGAAGATCGCTTTCGTCTTCCCCGGCCAGGGCTCGCAGTATGTGGGCATGGGGCGCGATTTGCATGAGGCTTACCCTAAGGCCAGCGCCGTTTTCGATAAAGCAGATGAAATCCTGGGGTTTCCCTTATCCAAGCTTTGCTTTGAAGGACCGAAGGAGGAGCTCGACGATACCATCAACACCCAACCGGCTCTCCTGACGGTCAGTGTGGCCCTGCTGCGGATTACTTCGGCGGAGCTCAGTACAGGGCTGGAGTTGGATCAGCTTGGTCCGGTAACTGTAGCCGGCCACAGCATGGGTGAATACACCGCTTTGGTAGCCGCCGGGGCCCTCGATTTCGCCGATGGCCTGAAGCTCGTGCGGGAGCGCGGCCGCGTGATGAAGGAAGCGGGGGAGAGAAACCCTGGTAGGATGGCAGCGGTCATCGGCCTGGATGCGGGGACACTCGAGGGGATATGCCAGGAGGCCAGCTTCCAGCTTCCAGCTTCCATCGTCCAGATAGCTAACTACAACTCGCCCGGCCAGGTCGTAATCTCCGGCCATAAGGAGGCCCTGGGACGAGCCGTGGAGCTGGCCAAGAAGCGCGGGGCGAGGCGGGTCATCCCCTTGGCTGTGAGCATCGCCTCCCACTCGCCGTTAATGCAGTCCGCCGCCGAGTCTTTCGCCAGCATAGTGGCCCAGATTGATTTTCACCAGCCACGGGTGCCCGTCGTGGCCAACGTCACCGCCGCGCCCATCACCACCCTAGCGGAGATCAGGGAGGAGCTAGTGGAACAGCTCACCTCGACGGTACGGTGGGTGGAGTCGGTCCAGTACATGATCGCTCAGGGTGTTACAACCTTCGTGGAGATCGGGCCAAAGAATGTGCTGACGGGGCTGATCAAGCGCATCAGCAAAGAGGTGCGAGTGGTGAGCGTGGAAGATATGGCCTCAGTACAGCAGTTCATAGATATGCCCAAAGCCCTCTGAGGTAGGGATTTGGAGTTAAGACACAGATTAGGAGGATAGAAAGCCATGATGGATTTAACCGATAAAGTGGCCGTCGTCACCGGCGCGGCCCAGGGCATCGGGCGGGCCATCGCTGAGACCCTGGCCAAACGCGGGGCAGATGTCCTACTGGCGGATCTAAACGTGGAGAAGGCCAGGACGGCGGCCAAGGAAATTGTAGCCGACACTGGCCGACGGGCTATAGCTGTACACGTAGACGTAGCCGACAACGCCAGCGCCAAGGCCATGATCGACCGCGCCATAGCCGAGTTCGGGCGCATCGACATCCTGATCAATAACGCCGGGACAACACGCGACAACCTGATCGTGAGGATGAGCGAGGCGGATTGGGACCTGATCATCAATGTCAATCTCAAGGGCGCTTGGAACTGTGCCAAGGCCGCCATACGTCCGATGATGAAGCAGCGCTATGGCCACATTGTCAACATCACCTCCGTCTCGGGCCTGGCGGGCCAGGCAGGGCAAACGAACTATTCCTCGTCCAAGGCCGGGCTCATCGGCTTCACCAAAGCCCTGGCCAAGGAGGTCGGCTCTCGCAATATCACCGTCAACGCTATAGCGCCGGGCTTCATCCAGACCGATCTGACTGCCGACCTGCCCCAAGAGCTGAAAGACAAGGCTCTCGAAACGACCCCCCTGGGGAGGTTCGGCAGGACCGAGGATGTGGCCAACGCCGTGGCCTTCCTGGTCTCCGAGGAGGCCAGCTTTGTCACTGGCGTGGTGTTGCGTGTTGACGGCGGCCTGGCCATGATGGGATAGTAAGGAGATGTTAAAGTGGAAGAGAAGTTGGGAAAGGTGATCATCGCTCCCAGTGTTTTAGTTACCATCGCTAGACTCACTGCCCTCTCCACGCCTGGAGTGGCAAGGATGAGCCCTGGCTGGACAGACAGCATGGGGCGCTTGCTGCGGCGTAGAGGCCCGCGCCAGGGAGTCAAGATAGAGGTCGAAGATGACACCGTCAGCGTAGACCTGTACATCGTCGTTGAGCAAGACGTGAATGTGCTGAAGCTAAGTCAAGAGATCCAGGCCGAAGTGAGTCGTGCCATCCATGACATGGTGGGCATGGATGTCAAAGAGGTCAACATCCACATCCAGGATGTGGAGATTCCTCTCAACGAAGATTAACAAAAGAGCAAAATGGGACATCAGTAGTGAAAGTCCGACATCGCGCTCGAATCGTGGCCTTGCAGGCTTTGTTTGAGATTGACATCGCCCATCACGATCCCGACACAATCCTGCAACAGCGTCTTGCCTATAAACCCCTTCCCGAAGCAGGGCGCGATTTCGCCCGTGCTCTGGTGCAGGGCATCCTCGAGCATCAGGCAGAGTTGGATGCCCTGATCCAGGATAACGCCCCCGAATGGCCCCTGGATCAGGTAGCCGTCATAGACAGAAACATCCTGCGCATGGCCATTTTCGAGTTCGTTGTCGAGGGAAACACTCCGCTGAAAGTAGCCATCAACGAAGCCGTGGAGTTGGCCAAGTTGTTCGGCAGCGATAGCTCAGGACGCTTTGTGAACGGCGTTCTGGGGGCCATCGTGTCCAAAGGGGTTGGCTCAAGCCACTGGGAAAGAGCACCTACAGAATGAAGGTGAGAGATGAATTTCTTCAACATAGGCACTGCTGAATTGCTGCTTATCTTCGCCATTGCTCTGATCGTCGTTGGGCCGCGCCGATTGCCGGAAATAGCCCAGGGCCTCGGCAAAATCGTCAATGATCTAAGGAAAATGTCACAAGAGTTCACCGCGGAGATGATGCGAGAGGTGAACGCCCCCTCCGACTCCAAAGAGAACGAGGCTAAGAAGATCGCGGGCCGAAACGTTTCTGAGAGACCAGTCCAGGGCCTCGGCAAGATCATCGACGACGTAAGGAAAATATCACAGGAGTTCACGGAGGAGATGACGCGAGAGTTGAATGTCTCCCTCGACTCCAAAGAGAACGAGAAAACCATGACCAATGACCATCCGACCAAGGGCCAAGGACCATCTGACCAATAATGGCTGAAAAGAGACAATTGACCATCATCGAACATCTGGAGGAACTGCGGGGCCGGCTGATGAAGTCGGCCATTGCCTTGACTGTTACCACTCTGTTCAGCTTTATCTTCGCCAAGCAGTTCCTGCAGCTTCTCGTCGCTCCTATGGGAGAAACTCCGCCTGTGAGTTCGTCCCCCACTACAAGCATCGTCGTCTTCACCAAAGTGGCCCTCATCAGCGGCGTGGCCCTGGCCATGCCCGTCCTCGTCTATCAACTGATAAGCTTTATCGCTCCGGGGCTAAAACCACAGGAGAAAAGATACCTTTACTTTATCCTACCCGGTGCGACCATCTCTTTCGTGGCAGGCGCAGCCTTTGCTTATTTCGTTATGCTGCCAACGGCTATACCCTTCCTCAAAGGCTTTCTAGGTGACATCATTGAGCCCAACTGGTTCATAGACAAATACATCTCTTTCGTTACCTCTCTCTTGTTCTGGGTGGGCCTAAGCTTCGAGACACCGCTTTTGATCTTCTTTTTGGCCAAGTTAGGCATCGTCACTCCCGCGGTACTTTCCCGCAATCGCAAGTACGCCATCCTGGCTATAGCTGTCATCTCTGCTGTCATCACTCCCACCCCTGACCCTTTCAACATGATATTGGTAATGGGGCCGCTGATACTCCTCTACGAAATCGGCATACTGCTAGCCAAGCTGGCTTAGAGCCCAAAGATAAAGACTACGAGCAAAGCAGCGGATCATTCAATGGCGAAGGATCGTGTCATCATCATGGGCGCCGCCGGGCGTGACTTCCACAACTTCAACGCCTATTTCCGAGGCAACGAAGCCTATGAAGTAGTGGCCTTCACCGCTACCCAAATCCCCAACATTGAAGGTAGAATCTATCCCCCCGACTTGGCCGGCCCGGAATATGCCACGGGCATCCCCATCTACTCTGAAGCGCGGTTAACGGAGCTAATCAAAGAGCTGGAAGTCGCTCAGGTGATCTTCGCCTACAGCGACATATCGCATGAGTATGTGATGCACAAGGCTTCCCAGGTCTTGGCGGCTGGCGCCGACTTCCGACTCATGGGCACTGGATCCACTATGCTGAAGGCCCAAAAGCCCGTCGTCTCCATTTGCGCCGTGCGCACCGGATCGGGCAAGAGCCAGACCACCCGCCGGGTCTGCGACATCCTGCGGGAGAGGGGCAAAATGGTCGTTGTCGTCCGCCACCCCATGCCTTACGGAGACCTGAGAAAGCAGATTTGCCAACGATTCGCCTCCTATGAGGACCTGGATCGCTACGAATGCACCATCGAGGAGCGAGAGGAATACGAGCCCCATCTCGACCGGGGCGTGGTAGTCTACGCTAGTGACCATGGATTATTACTTGAATCAGTGAAGCAGATGGCTTTTTATTCTGACGCATGTGGAGACTGTCATTGGTCATTGCCAACCAGTGTGATTGACCAGGAATTGGCTGAAACAATGGTTTCAGTTGCCAGGATAGTGGTTTCTCCAGAGCCCAGCGCAATGAGCACAGAAGCTGAGCTTGAATTATGGGTCAGGCACATGCGACCTGTTTGGAAGCAAAGTGTGGAGGAGATGAAGTTAGCTCTGCTAAAATGCTATGTGGAGGCCAAAGAGAAAGGCATCTTGAGTGGAGAACGCTCACCAGAAGATATGGCTAAGTTCTTGGGCTTTGAATAATACAAGAACGCCGCCAAACAACCTCTGAATACATCGCAAGGAGGCAAAGTATGTCCAACAGAGTAGCCATCGTGGGCATAGGCTACACCGGTTTTAGTCCTCTCACCCCTGAGGTCTCATACAAGGAGCTCATGTACGAGGCAGTAGAATAGACCTGGTCTACCAGGTTGAATCAATAATCTAAGGAGGAACGCAACGATGCGAACCGTGTACGTCGTATCGGGTGGGGTGAGCAAATTCACC
>JAUWYT010000118.1 GCA_030615705.1 Chloroflexota bacterium | reverse complement strand
CGCCATCACGCCCAGATTCGACGCACAGACAGTCAGTACGTCCTGGAGGATCTGGGGAGCAGGAACGGAACCTTCGTCAACGGTCGCGAGGTCACAGAGCCATACATCTTGCAGGATGGCGACGAGATCCAGATCGCTTTGTGCGTCAGGCTGAGCTTCGTCGGCGCTGAGGCTACGGCCCCGCTGGTTTTCGAAAGGGGGAAGCGCCCCGGTCTTTACCTGGATAAAGAGAGGCACGTGGTTTCTATCGGAGAGCGAGAGCTTAGTCCCCCGCTCTCTTTGGCTCAGTATCGGCTGTTGGAACTCTTGTACGATAGGGCGGGGCGGGTGTGCAGCCGTGACGAGATCGTGGGGGCAGTTTGGCCCGAGGCGGCTGAGGAAGGGGTCTCTGACCAGGCCATTGATGCTTTGGTGCGGCGCCTGCGCGAGAGGATAGCTGAGGTTGATCCCGATCACCTGTACATCGTCACGGTGCGGGGCCATGGCTTCCGTCTAGACAAAACTCCCTCATCATAACTGCTGCTTCAACATCTCCCTCGCCTGATCTCTGACCTCCCTTAGGTGCCGGGCTGCTTTCTTTTCTCCCCTTCGATTTAGATTCTCGATGATGAGTTCTAGGACCCTCACTAACTCATTGTCTACCTGTTCGACGTTCTCATCCAGCAGCTTCTTTGTCTCCCGAGGATATTGAGCCTCCAGCAGTTGGTTGATGAGCTTGATCGGTCGGGGCGCCTTCTCCCGCAGCAACTCGAAGACCAAGTCCGCCAGGCGTTTGAGATTCCTGGCTGCCTCTTTCTCTCCCGCGGCCTCGGCTTGCTCAATGTTAGCCGACAGGACAGCAAAGAAGGCATCGTCAACTTCCTCCAGGTGCTCGCGCACCGCTTCTTTCAAGTCCTCGCTCTCGAAAATCTCCCTTAGCAAGTCTGCTTTTTCTTGCAAGATGGCTTGGGTCTCGGCATCCAGTCTGTCCCTGATCTCCAGGATGCGGGATCGCAAGCCCTTGAGCCGCTGGGCTTCCTCGGCATTTCCTTCTCCTTCACAGGTCTCGATTCTGCTTGTCAGGCTGCGGAAGAACTGATAATCCAGCATGTGGCGTCCGACGGCTATCAGAGCCTCCAGCTCGGCGTCACTCTCGCACTCAGTCACCTTCTCCAGGAACTCTTCCCGCGTCATGCCCTCTTCCAAAGCCTCGGCGACCTCTCGCTCGACTCGGCTAGCTTTGCCCAGGCTGCTGAACTCCAACAGCTTCTCCCGCAGTCGAAAAAGGCGTTTGGTCCTATCTGCCTCGCCCTCGGCTTTGGCTGTCTCTATAGAGGCGGTCAGGAGGTAGAAGAATTCGTAGTCCAGTTGGTCGTCGTGTTCCCGGACCAGGACTCGCAAGACTTCGTCGCTGGTTGCATCCAAAAAGCGATGGATTAGATCCAACTTGGCCTTTTGGGCCTCCAGCACCTCCTTGGTGATGCCGTCAGCTTGTGCTATCTCGTCCAGTAGTCCTGGCAAGCTAAGGAAGATCTTAGGCTGGAGGAGATAGCCCTTGCGCTCCTCGGGTGGCAAAGAGCTGATGATGTGGTTGGTCAGGTCGCCGACGAGCTTGTGCTGGTCGTCGCTTCTCAAGTTCAGTTGAGGTGGCAGAAAGCAGAGGAGCAGCTCTTTGTCGGGGTCGTGGTAGACAAGGGGGATGTTCAGCATCCCGGCGTTGCCGCACTGAGGGCAGGTGGCGATGTTGATCTTGCCCCGCAGGAGTTTAGATTTGGCCTCTGGATCCTGGCCTACGTCAATGATACTCTGTACCTGGGCGGCGAATCGGCGCCCGCAGAGGGGGCAGGGTACAGGGACGATTTGCGGTGGGTACATTGATGGGATTTCCCTTCTCTACTTTGAGGTTGGAGATTGGAAGTTTGAGCTTTACTTCGTCAGGCCCATTGGGCATAACGGCTCAGAGCCCGCTGGACTAGAGCCTGGGGATTGACTATGGTGACCATCTGGATCTCTTCTTCATTTAAACCGGCACCGGCTGCCACCAGGCGGGCCATCTCCTGGTCTATCATATCGGCGGGTGAGTGGGCATCAGTGTTGAGGACTAACTTAGCTCCCGCCTGGCGGGCAATTTGAACGACGTGGCCGTTGGTCAGGCAGTGGCCCTGGCGAGAGGTTATTTCGAGGTAGACGCCGTTCTCAGCGGCGATTCGGGCCTCTTCGAGGGTGATGAAGCCTGGGTGGGCCAGGATGTCCACCTCGATGCACTCCACCGCCGCCCGGTTGGTGTCCCCCATCACTGGCTCCACGATGGTCTCCCCATGTACTATTATCAGTCCCGCTCCTAGCCTTCTAGCCCGCCGGGCCAGTTGGGCGATGCTGGCCGGGGCCATGTGGGTTAGCTCCACGCCTGGGACGAAGGTGAGGGGGAAGTCTCCTCTCTGCTCTTGGGCGAAGTGCACCAGGCCAGAAACGATCTCATCCAGGTTGGACGCATCGGCGTGGTCGGTGATGGCGATGGCTCCGTGGCCCTGGGCTGCTGCCCTTCGCAGGATCTCGCTGGGCAGGAGCACCCCATCGCTGAAGAAGGAGTGAACGTGGAGGTCAATGCGTTTTTCGCTGTTCAAGGTTGGGCTCCTGTGCTGAGCCGTCTGTAGATGTACTTGTTTACCGCACCTTTCATCCTACCACGAAGACACCAAGACACCAAGACTTCGTCGTGAGCTCAGTCGAACGATTACAGAATTACTGTATCTTCTTCGTGTCTTCACGGCTTGGTGGTAAATCTGAAGGTTGCCCGACGGTAAACAGATCCGCCTCATGGCTGACACTTTCCAGCGCCTGGGTGCAGCCAGGCGCGACTCACTGCCGGATCAACCGCGCGGCAACTTGAAAATGAACTTAGCTCCCCTGCCCGGCGCGCTTTCCACCCAGATCTTTCCGCCGTGGACCTCGATCACTTCTTTGCAGAGGTAGAGGCCCAGCCCCGCTCCCTCGGTGCGGCGGCTGAGGGGGCTCTCCGCCCGATAGAAGCGCTCGAAAATGCGCTCCTGTTCCGACTTGGGGATACCGATGCCCTCGTCGGCCACGTAGACGTAGACCCAATCGTCATCGGCCCAGCCGCCTGTCCGGACCAGCCCCCCGCGGGGTGAGTATTTGATGGCATTGGAGAGCAGGTTGGTCAGGACCTGCCGTAACCGCTCGATGTCGCCCCGCACAGCCGGAAAGTCAGGGGGGAAGTCCAGAGTGAACATATGCTCGTTCGACTGTGTTCGGAATTCCTCCATTACCTTTTCTGCTAGCTTGTCCACCTGCAGGTAGCTAAGCTCTAGCTTGAAGGCGCTGGCTTGAAGGCGCGAAGCGTCGAGGAGATTGTCTATCAGCCTGTTCAGGCGGTCGCTCTCCTCGGCAATGACGGCAAGGCCCTGTCTCAGCGTATCCGCGTCCCACTGAGCATCCTCGCGACGCAAGGTGTCGGCATAGCCCTTGATGATGGAGACGGGGCTCTTCAGCTCGTGGGAGATGACCGAGACGAAGGTGGACTTCATCTCTTCGGCCTCGCGGAAGCGGGTGATGTCTCGCACGTTGGCGATGACACTCACGAAGTGGCCTTCTCTATCATAGAGGGGTGAGTAGGTGATGCCCACGGTGACGATTGAGTCATCGGGGCGTTTGATGTCGCCTTCCACGTAGAGGTGTTCCTCTGGCTTGGGTTGCGAGAGGGGACACATGGCTTCGCAGATGTCCTTTCCCTGGCGGTCCCTCAGGGCCAGCACATGAGAGCAGGGTTGCCTCAGGGCTTCCTCGGTGGACCAGCCCGTCATCTCCTCCAGGGCACGGTTAAAGATCCGGATGCGGCGTTGGGGGTCCAGGATCATCACCCCATCAGCACTGTTCTCAATGATGGCGTCCAGGCGGCGCTTCTCGTGCGCCAGTTGCTGGTAGAGGCGGGCGTTATGGACAGCGATGGCCGCCTGGTCGGCGAAGCTGGCCAGCACCTGGCGGTCGTTAGCGGAGAATGTCCCACCTCGGGAGCGGAAGATATAGATCACGCCGATGAGGATGCCCTCCATGATCAGGGGCAGAGCCACCACCTGGCGCAGGCGGTGTCCTGAGCCCTTTGTCCCTGGGCCCTGTACTTGTCGCCCTTGGTCCTTTGGCCCAAGGACAAAGGGTCCAGGACAAGTGCCTGAGGACCAAGGGCCTGTCGAAGGGCCTAGTCCGATGGCCGATACCACTAGACTCAGCTTCATCTGCAGGTTAGGGATCGTCCAGCGGATAAGATCTTCGCGTTCAGCGTGGGCAGGGATATCGGTCAGTAGGGGCGCGAAGAGGTGTAGGAGGCCCCGCGGTAAGCCATAGCTTGCTTGCACTCGGAGGCTGCCATTTTCTTGGCGCAGGGCGATGAGGCCCGCTTGCCCCTGCAACATCTCCACGGCGTTCTCAAGGATCAGGCGTAGCACCGAAGGCAGGTCCAGCCTCGAGGTCATGGCCCGGCTTATTTCGAGAAGATATTCGCGCTGGCGCAGTTGATAGTCTATCATGGCCACTCCATGGTTGTTGTTGTCTGTGCTCCACACACCAGCGGAAGCATTCAGGTGCCAGGCACTTTCACGGCTGCTTCGATCTGAAGGTTGTCTTCCAAACTGTTTGTATCTCTCTGGGCGATCTCTCGGAAGTGCCTGGCACCTCGCCGTGCCTTCCGCGACCACCCCTCTGATACTTACGACTAGCGAATCTGCGGCTATTCTAACACAAGTTGCTCATAACCGCAAAAGCAAGGCCACCAACGGTTTGAATGTTGATGGCCTTGTATACGTCCGGGGTTTTGACTCGCTAGATCCCCGCCTCCTTCTCGACCTCGGTCAGGGCCTCCTCGAAGATGCCGAGGCCCTCATCTGCAATGTCCTGGGATATGTTGAGGGCCGGCATGAAGCGGGCGATATTGGGGCCGCAGCCCAGGATAAGCAAGCCCTTCTTAAAGGCACGCTGAGCGACCTCATCGCGTATCTCCGGCGCTGGCTCTTTGGTCGCTTTGTCCTTCACCAGCTCGATGCCGATCATCAGCCCCTTGCCCCTCACGTCGCCTATGCTCGGATGATCGTCTGCAATCCCGTTCAAACGATCCATCATCCGCTGGCCCATGCGGGCCGCGTTCTCCATGAAGCCGTCTTCTACCAGCCTGATGGTCGCCAAGGCGGCCGCACAGCAGACGGGATTTCCGCCGAAAGTGCTTCCGTGGGCACCGGGCGGCCAGGTCATCAGGCTCTTGCGGGCCACCATCGCTCCGACGGGCATCCCGGAAGCAATCCCCTTGGCCAGGGTTATGATGTCGGGCTCTATACCCCAGTGCTCGATGGCAAACATCTTGCCGGTGCGCCCGAAACCCGTCTGCACCTCGTCAGCAACGTACAGGATGCCGTACTTTTCCATCAATGCTTTGAGCCGGTTATGCCATTCTGGCGGGGGCACCACATAGCCGCCCTCGCCCTGGATGAGCTCGACAAAGATGGCTGCCACTTCCTTAGCAGGGACAAAATGGCGAAAGAGGGTTTTCTCGATATAGTCTACACAGTAGATGTCGCAGGATGGATACTCCAGGTTGAACGGGCAGCGGTAGCAGTAGCCGTAATGCACGTGAGTCACGCCCGGCACCAAAGGCCCGAAGCCCTCGCGCTGCACATACTTCGATGCGGTCAGGGACAACGAGCCCATGCTGCGGCCGTGGAAGGCTCCGATGAAAGCCAGCATACGGGGCCGTCCTGTGTAGTAGCGGGCCAGCTTGAAAGCTGCCTCCACTGATTCAGTGCCTGAGTTCGTGAAGAAGACCTGGGTCTCCTCTCCGATGGGGACCAAGGCATTGAGCTTCTCCGCCAGCTTGATCTGGACGGGGTAGTAG
>JAUWYT010000233.1 GCA_030615705.1 Chloroflexota bacterium | reverse complement strand
AAACCATTTCAAAGACGGGAGTTGGTGCAGCAAAAGAGGCAAGCAGGAGGGACTTTCTTGTTCGCCCGCTTGTGGTATCGCTTGCAAAACCTGGTCGATCCCTGGTACGCTCATCTCTTTCCCACTTTCGCTCCCGCCCTCGCCAAAGTCTGAGTTATTTCAGGAGAGTCAACAATTGAACACCACATGCTAAAGGCTGTGACGGAGAGGAGTAAGCGGAGGGAGACTGCCAGGGAGGCGGGGTCGTGGACTGAGAACCCCGCCCGGAGGAAGCCCGCTGAAGTTCGCTCCTGAGCCGACGGGGGAAATGGCTAATAGCCGATGGCAGATGGCTGATAGGGGATAGTCAACAAAGCAACAAACCATCAGCCATTTGCTATGAGCCGTCAGCTATCTGCCAGAGTAGTTCGCTCCGGAGGCCCACCGTTAGCGGGGCAACTGGTAAGCCACCTGGCAGGGCTTCGGCGCGAGCTCAACCGAACGGTGGCCGCCGGTGGTGAGAGGGCCTGTTACAAGCCAAACAGGGTGGTACCACGGAGCATTATGGTTGCAGCTTCGTCCCTGACGAAGCAAGCAACCGTTTTTGGTATTAGTGATCGTGAAGGGAGCGAAGAAATGCTGCAAAAACTACACGAATTGAAAGACAAAGCCCTCCAGGCCCTGGAGACAGTCTCTGATTCCGAGGAACTCGAGAGGTGGCGCATCGGGCATTTGGCCAGGAAGAGCGAGTTGAATCAGATCCTGCGCAATGTGGGACAACTGCCCCCTGAGGAGCGGCCTGCTGTGGGGCGGCTGGCCAACGAGATCAAGCTGGCCTTGGAAGCTGCTTACGAGGATAAGGCCGAAGCTCTCAGGCGCGAGGAGTTGGGGAGGGCGCTGAGGGAAGAGAGGATCGACGTGACTCTGCCCGGAAGGCCCGTCAGCCTGGGGCGGCTGCACCTCAGCACTCAGACCTTGCGAGAGATCTACGCCATCTTCGCCGAGATGGGGTTCCAGGTCTACGAGGCCCCCGACGTCGAGACCGATGATCTGAACTTCGGCCTGCTGAACATGCCACCTCATCACCCGGCCCGCGATATGTGGGACACCTTCTGGATCAGCGACGAGGTATTGTTACGCACGCACACCTCGCCGGGGCAGATGCGGGTGATGCGCGAACGCTACCCGGAGCCCATCCGCGTCATCCTGCCCGGCAAGTGCTACCGCTACGAGCAGGTTACGGCCCGCTCCGAGCACCAGTTCTATCAGGTGGAGGGGCTGGCGGTGGGGCACGCCATTACAATGGCCGACCTGATCGGCACGCTGACCCAGTTTGCGCGGCGGTTCTATGGCCCGGAGCGGAGCATTCGCATCCGGGGTTCCTACTTCCCCTTCACCGAGCCCAGCATCGAGGCAGACATGGACTGCATCCTCTGCGGTGCAGAGGGCTGCCGGGTTTGCAGATACAGCGGCTGGCTGGAGGTGTGCGGGGCGGGGATGGTGCATCCGGTCGTGCTACAAAACGGCGGCTACGACCCTGACGAGTGGAGCGGCTTCGCTTTCGGCTTTGGCGTCGAGCGGCCAGCAATGGTCAAGTACAGCATTGATGACATCCGCTTATTTTACGGGAACGACTTACGGTTTTTGAGGCAGTTCTAACACTGCAACGAGATTTCGCGATCCTGTGTCATTCTGAGCGACCAAAGGGAGCGAAGAATCTCCGTCCTGGCTGGCAATTCGTCATTGCAAAACGAGATTCTTCGTCGCTTCGCTCCTCAGAATGACTAAGTTTGGTTGTAGCGCTAAACCTAGAGGAGATAAGCCGATGAAAGTACCCTTGTGTTGGTTGAGAGATTACGTTGACATCCCCGTCCCGCTCGCTGAACTGGCCGAGCGGCTGACCCTGGCCGGCCTGGAGGTGGAGGCCATCGAGTACATCGGCCTGCCGGGGGCCGAACTGCCCTGGGACGCTGAGAAAATCGTGGTGGGCGAGCTCCGCGCCGTGCATCCCCACCCCAACGCCGACCGGCTGGTCCTGGCCGAGGTCGAATACGGCGGCCCGGAGCCAGAGGTCGTCGTTGCCGGGCCCCCCAGCCTGCTGGAGCGCCGGGGCCAGAGCGACCTGCATCTCAAGGTGGCCTTCGCGATGGAGGGCGCTCGCCTCTACGACGGCCACGCCGAGGGTCGGTGCGTCATGAAGCTGAAGAAGACCAAGATTCGCGGCGTACCCTCGCGGGCCATGGTCTGCTCGGAGAAGGAACTCGGCCTATCCGACGAGCATGAGGATATCATCTACCTGCCCGACGACGCACCCGTGGGCACTCCGCTGGTCGAGCACCTGGGCGACGCGGTGTTGGAGTTCGACATCAAGGGGCCGTTCGGCTACCTGTACTCCGTCTTCGGCATCGCCCGCGAGGTGGCGGCGCTGCTGGACGTGCCGCTCAGGAGGGACGTGCTCGAGGTGCTGGAGCGTCACCCGGCAAAGCTGACTCCCACGCCGGATTTTCTAGCCCTGGAGATCGCCGATCCCGACCTGTGCCCGCGTTACTCAGCGGCCTTCATCCGGGGCGTGAAAGTGGGGCCTTCGCCCTTCTGGATGCAGATGCGATTGCGCCGCGCCGGCATGCGCCCCACCAACAACATCGTGGACATCACCAACTACGTGATGCTGGAGTTGGGACAACCGCTGCACGCTTTCGATTACCACCTCCTGCGCCCCAGGCCTGCCCTGAGTGATGCCGAAGGGCCCGGTCACGACCGTCCGGCGATCATCGTGCGCCGCGCCCGACCCCGCGAGCAGATGGCGACGCTCGACGGCGAGTTGCGCACCTTCGACGAGGAGATGCTGCTCATCACCGATGGAGGTGGCTCCGTGGCAGTCGCGGGCGTGATGGGTGGACTGGAAAGCGAGGTCACCGAGGAAACGACCGACATTCTTCTGGAATCAGCCAACTTCTACTTCCTCAACGTCCGCCGCACTTCCCGCCTCCTGGGACTGACGAGCGATGCAAGCCAGCGGTTCGGGCGGCGAGTGGACCCGGAGTTGACGGTGAAGGCAGCAACACGAGCGGCCCACCTGGTGGCGGAGCTGGGCGGCGGCGCCGTCGTCCCGACCATCGGCGACCTGTATCCCGGCCGCCAGCCGCAACGGGTGATCGAGTTCGATCCGTCCTACGCGGCTCGTGTCCTGGGCGTGGAAATCCCGACTGACGAAATCGTCCGCATCCTTGCATCCCTTGAGTTCCAGGTTTCAAAGTTTCAAGTTTCGGGTTCGGCGGATAACGTGAAACCTGAGACTCTTAGAGTTACTGTTCCCTCGCACCGCCTCGACGTCACGCGGCCGGTAGACCTGGTCGAGGAGGTGGGGCGTATCTGGGGATACGACCGCTTCCCGACGACGCTCTTGCGCGACGAACTGCCGCCGCAGCGGGCCAACCTCCGCCTGGAAGGGGCCGAGCGCGTGCGCGACCTCCTGGTCGGCTGTGGGCTGGACGAGGTCATCACCTACTCGCTGGTGAGCATCGAGGATGAGGGGAAACTGCGGCCCCAGGGGCCGCCTCCAGACCCGGCCCGCTACTTGCGCGTGCGCAACCCCCTCTCGATCGAGCGGGCCTACCTGCGGCAGACGCTGCTCCCTTCCCTGCTACACACCACCCGCGAGAACCTGCGTTTCTTCGACCGCGTGGCCATCTTCGAGATTGGCGCGGTGTACCTGCCAGTGGAGGGGCAAACGCTGCCCGAGGAGCCGCTCCGGCTTGGCATCGTGATGACCGGCCCGCGGGAAGCCCGCTCGTGGCTGCCGGGGCAAGTCCGCACGCCGTTGGCCTTCTACGACCTTAAGGGGGTGGTGGAAACTTTGCTGGCAGGGCTGGGGCTGGAAGGGACGTTCGAGCCGGGCGAATACCCCGCTTTCC
>JAUWYT010000229.1 GCA_030615705.1 Chloroflexota bacterium | reverse complement strand
CCAAGGGGAGAGGTAGAAGACCAGGGCGGTAGCCAGGGTTATGGCCAACTGAAGGCCCTCGGGCATATCATGATAACGGTCTACGAATTGCCTCAGCAGGGAACAGGCAGCAGGGAGCAGGTAGTGGCTGGCTGCCAACTGCTTGCTGCTGGCTGCCAGAAGCACAATGGCACAGATTCCCAACAGCGCCCATGCCAACCGATAGGGTCGAAGGTTCGGCTCGATGGCAACGGTCCAGCCGACGATGGCCCACTGTCCCCAGCCCCCCTCAGCCACCAGCTCAGCTTCGTGCACCTCGTAGGCCAAGCCCGAGGCCAGGGTAACAGTCTCCGTGCGGTAGAGGGGATCGTGGAGGACGAGGTAGGAACGGCCTTGGCTATCCCGAGGCAGGCGATTGGCCGGCTTCCCATCAACGGTCACGTAGAGGATTCCCCAGAAGTCGCCCCGCCGCACGGTCAGATCAAGGCGGGTGCCCTTGAAGGGGATGATTAGGCTATCGCCCGTTTTGCCGATGTCGGCCCCCCGAGGGGATAGGCGCCAATCCCCTAGATAGTGTGCTGTGTAATGATCGGCTAGGTAGCGGCCTGGGTAGGCTATGGGCGGAGCGGTGGCTAGGTCCCGCAATCGTTGGTAAACAGGGCGGGGTGTCCACTGCTCGTCCACCAGGGCGAAGCCCCAGTGAGGGTCGTCGGGGGGCGCATCTGGCTGGAAATGGGCTACGGCCAGAACCCCCAACCAGGGCCACTCGTCGCGGGCCCGCTCGATGGCCTCCACAGTGTAGCGAGCTTGCTCCTCCTCGGTCACCTGTCCCCAGATGGAGGGTTGGCCCTGCCAACCTGGAGGCAGGGCATTCCAACCTAACTCCACGGCCCAGAGGGCTTTGTTCTCGTCGCCGCTGACGACCATGACCTCCCGCACCAACTGTGCTCGGGAGAAGTTGAGGATTCCTAAGTGGAGTTGGCGGTCGTCGGGCCCTGTGTGGAAGCCATAGGGCTTAACGGCTACAATGTCGAAGTAGTCGCTGGCACCAGCAGCGTATAAGCCTCGCAGGAAAGCCACCTCGTTCAGGTTGAGAGGGCCGTCCTCGCTATTGGGGGCTAAGCCAGCCGTCAGGACGAAGGAAGAGGGATCGGCGGTTTTAACCTGGATGTAGCCCTCCCGCAGGAGGCGGGTATAGCTGGCTGGGTCGACATAAGCGTTACCCCAATGGGAACTGAGATTTGGCTCGTCCCAGATTTGATAATAATCAATGTCCTCTCGATAGCGCTTAGCAAAAGCTTGGGCGAAGCGGCCGAAGTCAGTTGTCTCCTGCGGTGGTGAGTAGCGGTCAGCCGCTTTAGGATTTCGTTGGACCCACCCAGGCGAGGTGTCTAGCACGGCGATGAAGTCTAGATTGTGCTCCCGAACTGCGGTCACAATTCTATCCCAGGCAGCCCAATCGTATTGACCGGCTTGGGCTTCGATGTCGGCCCAGGGGAAGGTTTGGCGCAGCCACTGGAAGCCACCGGCCTCGATTAGGGCTAGAGCCTGCTCTAACTCTGCTTCGTTGTACTGTTCTAAGGCAACATTTACACCGAAGGGATTCACAGCGGCTTGAGGTACGTCCGGGGGAAGACCGTAGCCGTGGCTGCGAATGGCGTCGCCTTGCTTTGTCCACACGACAAAAGCCGAGAAAGCGATGATGATCAGACCCAGGGTGTAGAGGATCATACCGAGGGTTGATCTCCGACCCTTGCCTGCGGAAGGTGAACCTCGGTTGTTGCCTGTCTCGACCGGGAAAGTCCGGGCCATCTTTTCTATCCTCGTCCATAATCCTACCATAGACTGCCTTTATCTGCAAACAGATGCTGCTTGACGAGAAAGGAAAAATGAGCTACAATATCGCTGGTCTGAGATGAGTGGGACCCGCTGGCTGAATTCAAGATTCAGTGTCATCAGCAAAGTGTGCATCCGCCCGGTGCACGAACCTGGAGAGACCGTGTGTAGTGGGGGAATGTCGCCTGGAGGATGAATGAAACGTTTGATGTTGGAGGGCCAGCAACACACGAGGGGGGGACTACCCATCGCTGATAGGAAGTTAGCCGCAATGCCGAGTTAAAGATGAGAAAGGGGATGAAGAATGACTGTGCATGATGTTACTATCGCCAGAATTCAACAGCTACCCGAGTCCCTAGCTCAGGAAGTGAGCGATCTTTATTGACTTCCTGCTGATGAAGCATGACAGGGCACGCTGGCAGTTGTGGGTACACTTCGCTGAAGCCCTAAGAATGGCCGAATCAGACTTTGGCAACTACTTATCCAACCTGGAGGACCACGAAGATCATCTGGCGCGTGGGGAAATCCAATGGTAGCCATTGCGGCTTCGCCGCACTTCGGCAACCTGCGAAAAGTCGAAGGAAGCGAGGAAGAAAACATGGAACAAATTGAACTCAAAACGCAGAAAAGAAAAGTGCTGGGCAAGAAGGTGAAAAACCTGCGACGTGAAGGGCTCGTTCCCGCCGTGTTGTATGGCCACGAGACCGATTCGGTTCCCCTTCAAGTTCAGGAACGGGAGTTGAATCGTGTCTTGACCCAGGCTGGGGGGCATCGGTTGGTCGCCTTGAAAATCGGCAGGTCTAGAAAACTCAGAATGGCCTTAACCAGGGAGGTGCAATGGGACGTAATCACCCGTAAGCCCATCCACGTTGATTTCTACGCCGTGGTTATGACCGAGAAGCTCACTACCGAGGTTCCTTTGGTCTTCGTTGGGGAAGCCCCGGCGGCAGATCAGGTAGGCGCTATGGTGTTGCAGGGCCTCGACGTGGTGGAGATAGAGTGCCTGCCCGGCGACCTGGTCGAGGCCATCGAGGTTGACCTGAGCGAGCTCGAGGAGATAGATGAGGCCATCTACGTCAAAGATCTTCGGGTGCCGCCTACTGTAGACATCTTGACCGACGCGGAGGAGATAGTGGCCAAGGTTGCCTGGGCCGCCCCCGAAGAAGTAGTAGAGGAAGAAGAGGTGGTGCCAGTCGCGCCGGAGGAGGTGGAGGTTATCGCCAGGGGCAAGGAGGAGGTAGAACCTGAGGAAGACAAGTAGTTGAAATATAAGCGATCAAAGAGGTGAGGGCATGCCCTCACCTGTTTGGTTGTACGCCCAGCATAAGCGCTGACTATAGACGCTTCTACAGCTTGGCCACGGCCTCACCTATTCTCTTCAGGGCTTTCTGTATGTTCTCCACCGAGTTAGCGTACGAGAAGCGGAGGAAGCCCTCGCCGTACTCGCCGAAGGACGTGCCGGAGAGAGCGGCAACGCCGGCTTGGTTGAGCAGGGAATGCTCCATCTCCCGGGAGCTCTTGCCCGCGCCCTCGATGTTGGGGAAGACGTAGAAAGCGCCCTTGGGCCTCAGGCAGCGGAAGCCGGGGATCTGGTTGAGGCCGTCAACGATGACGTCCCGCCGCTCGCGGAAAGCCTGGACCATCTTCTTGGGCTCGTCCTGTGGCCCCTGGAGGGCCTCGATGGCGGCCCACTGGCTGAAGGCGGCTGTGCAGGAGTTGGAGTTGACCATCAGATTGGCCACCTGCGCTGCCAGCCATTCGGGCATCACGCCGTAACCCAGCCGCCAGCCCGTCATGGCGTAGGTCTTGGAGAAGCCATCGAGGATGATGGTTCGCTCCTCCATGCCGGGGAATTGGGTGATGCTGGCGAACTCTCCCTCGTAGACCATGCGGCTGTAGATCTCGTCGGAGAGCACCACGGCGTCGTTCTCGATGGCCGCCTCGGCGATGGCTTCCAAATCCTCCCTGGTCAGCACACCGCCGGTGGGGTTGTGAGGCGAGTTGAGGATGATCATCTTGGTTTGGGGGGAGACCAGGCTCTTGAACTCTTCGACGTCGAAGCGGAAGTCCTTTTCCATCAGAAGCGGGACAGGCACGGGTGTGGCGCCGGTGAAGTTGATCATTGATTGGTAGATGGGGAAGCCCGGGTTGGG
>JAUWYT010000169.1 GCA_030615705.1 Chloroflexota bacterium | reverse complement strand
CCAAGGGGATTGGCTCAGGCCGCACCTCCAGGGGCTCCAGCGGCGGGATGCGCACCACTACGAGGTCGCCAACCTCCACCCGGTAGCTGGGCTTGGCTATCCCACCGTTGACCTTGACCAACCCTTCTTGGATTAGCTTCTGGGCGCGAGAGCGGGAGAGGTCCAGCACCATCTGGGCGACGTATCTGTCCAGACGTTGTCTGCCCTCGCTCACCCTCAGTTCGATGACCTGCTCCATTGGCCTCGTCCCAATCATTCCTGCTGGAGTGCGGGCTCATGAAGTTCAAGAATCTATTCGGGTAACCGTGGGGTGGCTTGTATTGCGATACTACAGCTTGGAAAGCTGTAGTTTGGGCAACTTCGCACCATGAAAAAGATCGTTAACTGCCTAAACCACACTATTTCATGGTGTAGTGCCGGTTCACCTGACCACCGTCCCATTACCCGATTATTTTCTGAAAGGTCATAAGCCCCCATGCGACAAAAAGCCGAGGCCCGCAGGCTCTCGGCTCGATTTCTCAAAGCAGCTTCAAAAACTCCTCTGGGGTAAGCCCAGCATCTTTGATGATCCTAAACACAAAGGCCTTGCTTCCTGGCCACGATAAACCACCCCTGGATGGCGTCTTTAGTGTTTTCCAGCGCCTCTTCCTCCGTGTCACCCTCCGAGATGCACCCTGGGAGGGCGGGAACCACCGCCGTGTACTCTCCCTCTTCCGCAGGAATCAGAACCACCTCATAGTTCATCGTTGTTTTCGCCTTTCCTGACCTCCTTCTAGCTCCTTTCTATGCTCGCGAGGCGAATGCGACGAATTAGAAGCCATCACTGAGCCATTGTTCCGACCCCACTCGCTCCGCAGCAGGTAATAGGCCAATAGGGCCACCCCCACCACAACGGCACTATCGGCCAGGTTGAAGACAGGCCAGACCTTGAAGTCAATGAAATCTATGACGTGGCCATAGCGCAAACGATCCAGCAAGTTGCCCAGAGCTCCGCCCAACTGCAGCCCCAGGCTAGTCTGAACCAACCACTGCTCGCCCGGCAAGTGGCGGTAGTAAACGACTATGGCCGCTACCACCACCACGGCGATGACCATGAACAGGACCCCGTGATCGGGAAACAGGCCGAAGGCTGCCCCCGTGTTAGTCACGTGAGTCAGGCTCACCCAACGCTCCAGAGCGGTCACGGGATTCCAGGACTCGCCCAGCCGCAAGCTGGCCATCACCACCCGCTTGCTGATTTGATCACCAACCAGGGTAAGAATGGCAACCCCTGGCAAGAGGAATCCTCTCCACTTCTCACGAGGCAAAAGGCAAACTCCCCTACTTCGACAGGACTTCGGCGAGCCCTTCGGCCCTTCGACCGGGCGCTCAGGACAGGCTCAGTCGAGCCGCTCAGTACAGGTTCTCTATGACCTCTCGCGCTGCTGCTGGCACTGGATGCACAGGGCGGCCTGAGGAAGAGCCTTCAAACGAGCACGATCTACCGTACCGCCGCAGTCCTCGCACAGCCCATAGGTGCCTCTATCAAACTTCGCCAGGGCATCGTTCACCGGGCCCAGGAGACGCTGCAGATTCTGACGCAATGCGTGGTTCTTAGTGTTTTCCAAAACCTCGGTAGCATCATCGGCTATGTGGGTGCTGTAGCCAGGGTTCTCCTGTTCCGTCACACCTAGCCGCTCCAGATCCGCTATGAGGCGTCCCCCCTCCTCTTCGAGCCGCTTTCTGAACGATTCATCAGCCCTATCCATCACGACCTCCTCCCAGTTCATTACCAGGCTGACTTGGACTCTATTCTACCCGATTGTCATCAAAAAAGCAAATCCCTTTCGTAGTTGAGGTGCCCGGCACCTGAGTCCTACTCCTTCAGCACCAGGCCCAAGGTGATCTCCTCACCCTCGATTTCAAACGCCTGAGTGTATGCCTCGGCTGGCAGCTCACCTTCGATCAACTTTGTGGAGAGGGTCTCGCCCTTGATGTACTGGCCGAGGGCCTCCAACACCTCCCGCAGGGCCGGGCCAGCCTGGTAGTAGGTGATGATGCGATCTTCTATGCGGAAGCCGGCCTCCTTGCGCATGGTCTGAATGCGTCGCACCAGCTCACGGGCCAGGCCCTCTTGGATCAGATCCTCATCGAGGGCAGTGCTGATGGCCGCCAGGTAGCCGGCCTCCTCGGCTACAGCGTAGCCCTCCTTGGCCTCGGTTCGCACTTCCAGCTCCTCAAGCAAAAGGTTCACAGTCTGCCCTTCGACCTCCAGAGCGATGCTCTCGCCAGCCTGCACGCGCCGGGCCAGCTCCGCGCGATCCAGCTTGGCCAAAGCTGCTCGGATCTTGGGGAAGAGGGCACCGTACTTGCTGCCCAAGAGACGCGACACAGGGCTTGCACGGTAGTCAACCACCTGGCCGGCATCCTCCAAGATGACCAATTCCTTAACATTAAGCTCATCCAGCACCTGATCGGCCAAATGGCGCAGGGCCTCAGCCTCGCTTTCGCTCCGCACTTTGAACAAAGCCTTGGCCAGAGGCTGGCGCAGTTTGATCCCGGCTCGGTTGCGGGCTCCATGCCCCAGGCTCACCAGGCGCATAACCAGCCGCGTATCCTCCACCAGCTCCTCATCTACGAGAGCCTCGTCCGCTTGAGGGTAGTCGCAGAGGTGGACGCTTTCCGGCGCCGTCGCGTCAACACTCCTCACCAGGTTCTGGTACATCTCCTCGGCCATAAAAGGCATGAACGGGGCCAGTAACCTGGCCAGGGTGGTCAGGCACTCATAAAGGGTGGAGTAAGCGGCCGCCTTATCCTCGTCCTCCTCGCCCTTCCAGAAGCGGCGGCGGCTGCGACGCACGTACCAGTTGGAGAGGTCATCAACAAAGCGCTGGAAGGGTCGGGCAGCCCCGGTTACGTCGTAGCTGTCCATGGCAGCGGTGACACGCTGGGTAAGAAGGTGCAGTTCGGAGAGGATCCAGCCATCGAGAGCAGCTAGACTCGTGAATTCGAATCTAGCGCCCGGTTGCCAATTGTCAATGTTGGCATAGGTCACGAAGAAGGAATACACGTTCCACAAGGTCAGCATGAAAGTTCTGATCACGTCGCCCACCAGCTCGACGGAGAAGCGGCGATCATTACCCGGCGGTGTGGCGGTATATAGGTACCAGCGCAGGGCATCGGCACCATGCGCGTCTATAACCGTCCAGGGATCCACCACATTACCTCTGGATTTGGACATCTTCTCGCCTTCGGCGTCCAGGATCAAACCCAGGCAGATGCAATTTCTGTAACTGGGCTTGTTGAAGAGCAGAGTAGAGATAGCGTGCAAACTATAGAACCACCCTCTCGTCTGATCCACGGCCTCGCAGATGAAATCGGCCGGGAACTGTTCCTCGAAGACTTCCCGATTGGCGAAGGGGTGATGCCACTGAGCTACAGGCATAGCCCCTGAGTCGAACCAGGCATCTATGACCTCAGGCACGCGAAGCATTGTCCCGCCGCAACCCTCGCACTTATAGGTCACCCCGTCAATGTAGGGCCGGTGCAAGTCCATTTGGGATTTGGTCATTGGGATTTGAGATTTAGCGGCTAGCTCCTCGACGCTCCCGATGCACTCCTGCCGCCCACATTCCTCGCAAACCCAGATGGGCAGGGGTGTTCCCCAATAGCGCTCGCGGCCCAGGGCCCAGTCTACGTTGTTTTCCAACCAGTTGCCGAAGCGGCCATCGCGGATGTGCTCCGGGTACCAATTGATCTGGCGATTGAGGGTCACAAGCTCATCCCTGTAGCGGGTGGTCTCGATGTACCAGGTAGCCTTGGCATAGTATAAAAGAGGGGTTTTGCAGCGCCAGCAGAAGGGGTAGACGTGGCGGTAGGTCCCCACCTTGTACATCAGCCCTCGACCCTGCAAATCCTTGATGATCAGGGGATCAGCGTCTTTGACGAAGAGTCCCCGCCAGGGGGTGACCTCGTCAATGAAGGTACCACGCAGGTCAACGGTATGTAGCACAGGCAGGTCGTGCTCCTGGCCCACTTCCAGGTCCTCTGCACCGAAGGCTGGGGCCATGTGCACGATGCCTGTGCCCTCCTTGGTTGTCACGAAGTCGCCAGGAACCACGTAGCAGTAGTCCTTCTCCACTGGCAAAAAGGTGAAAAGGGGCTGATAGTGCATCCCCATCAGCTCTCTAGCTGGCACGCTTCGTACAACCTCGTACGGGCCCTCCAGTACCTCGTCCAGCAGATCTTTGGCCAGGATCAGCCGCTCCTTCTCGCCTTCCCTTTCCTGCTCGACCATGACGTACTCGATCTGGGGGTGGACGGCTAAGGCCACGTTGCCAGGCAGGGTCCAAGGAGTGGTGGTCCAGACCAGGAAGTAGGTCCCAGGCTCGTCTCGCAGGGGAAACTTGACGTAGATGGATGGGTCTTCGGCCTCTTCATAGCCTAGAGCCACCTCGTGATCTGACAGGGGCGTGCCGCAACGAGGGCAATAAGGTACAACTTTGTAGCCCTGGTAGATGAGATCCTTATCCCACATCTGCTTGAGGATCCACCACACGGATTCGATGTATTCCTTCGTCAAGGTGATATAGGGGTTGTCCATGTCGATCCAGAAGCCGATGCGGTCAGTTAGTTCCTCCCACTCCTTAACGTAGCGGAAGACACTCTCCCGGCACCTGGCGTTAAACTCAGCTACACCGTAGTCCTCGATGGCCTGCTTGCTGCTGAGCTTCAGCTCCTTCTCGACCTCCAGCTCCACGGGAAGGCCATGCGTATCCCAGCCCCCTTTCCGTAGCACATGATAACCACGCATCGTCTTGTAGCGGGGGAAGAGGTCTTTGAAG